>JADLHG010000016.1 GCA_020848905.1 Deltaproteobacteria bacterium | reverse complement strand
GGACCGATAAACCAATGAAAAGGGGAAAGCCCATGGCAAAGAAGACGGAAGCGAAGATTGACGTTGACGCGGCGTTGGCTGGCATGGCCGAGAAGAAGGCAAAGGTTGCGGAAACGGTGGCCAAGCGAAAGGCGAAGCTGGCTTCGTTGGCGTCCTTGCCGGCGGAAACGCAACGGGTCATCCAACAACTGAACATCTTCGCTAAGCAGGTTGGGCGGAAACGCGGCTTGAATGACCTGCAACGGGATCGCGTGTTGGCGAGGGTGCTGGAAAAGGGGTTGTCGTCTTGCAGCCTTGATGATGTCTACGGCAGTTACAAGGAAATCAAGGCGGAAATCGCCGCGTTGCCGAAAACGAGTAGCCGAGCAAAAGGTGCCGCTACCGTGAATAGGGCGGATATCCTGGCATTCTGCAAGTCGGAACGGGGGTCCGTGGCCCTTAATGCTACGGTGCGGCAGGTGCTGAAAGCGGCTTATTGCCGCACGGGCAAGGGTGGGAAGGAAGCGGCGGCTAAGCTGGCTGCGGAGTTTGACGCGGTTTTTTCTGGGGCGACTTACGAGGTTCTGTAAGTTCCCGCCTTGCTTCCTTCCTCTCTTTCTATTAAATCATTAAAATCAATATGCTTTAGCCGCCGCTGGAATTGGTGGGGTTGGCGATCAATCGGGCTTCCCCGAGATCGGCCGTTGGGTGGGGTTAGGCTTTCGCCTCGGGTGGCGAAACACGTTGAATACGCATTGACGCTACGAGTTTTGCTAGATTATCCGGGCTATGACCAAACCCGCATTCAATATTCATAACATGCATTGCCCCAGCCAAGCCATTTAACACTGCGTTTTCAATTGTTGCAATGTCTCGTTCTTTGCTTTTCGCTACGGTGTTAAGCGTGACGTTGATTACAGCATCCATTAGACAATTTAAGAGATTTTGGCTCATGTCTTCTTCTTTCACGGGGAATTGTTTGTTGTGTTGCTTGCGTGTTTTTTTGCGTCGCCGCATGACGTTTCCCTTCCGTTAGGGTTCCACGCTCCCCTCGGGGCCCACAACGGACCTCGGCTTCGCGCGTTCCTTCCTATTGGGCGGGGCATGTAAATAATTTCTGCAATGTGGTTTCGCGGGGTTGGGCAAATAGTTTGATTTGAAAATGTGTAAATCATGCGGGGCCGCTTGGGGCGGGATCTACAGCTTCCCTTGGGCCCACGGGAAAACGCCTTGGCGGGGCAGCTGGGGCCCTTGGGGCTAGCAGAAGAAGGGATCATGGTGTAATCTGTAGGTGTGAGATCTAGCCAGCTTTGCCCAATAGAAAGGATGGTAAGGGCAATGGCTGTATTTTGCTATGTTGCAAAAGGTGTCAAATATTGGGGCGTTGATACTTGGAAGGAAGGAAAGAGGATTCGCCTAAGAGGCTTGGCAACCAAAGAAGATGCTGTGATAGCTTTATCGGGCGAATCTCATTTGGCGAAACCAAGGGCGATTAGGGGCGGTTTTGCAAGGGTGCCCGAGGTAGAACAACCACGGGTCAAGAAAATGACCGTAGAAGGTGCGTGGGACCTATACGGGCCAATTAGCAAGCGAGACGTTGACAGTTGGGAAGAAGATTGGTCAAGGTCGAAACACTTGTTACGATTGCTTGGGGAACGAAACATTGAAAGCTTAACATTGCTTGACATTGATCAATACCGCACCCAACGATTAACGGAAAAGACGAAGTATCGCAGAGCACCTAGCAAGGCCACGCTAGATCATGAACTTAAATTATTAAAACGAATAATCAATTACGCTATCAGGTGTGGTCTTGTGGCGGGCAACCCGATTGCTGGCGTAAAGAACCTTCTACGGCCAAATGACAATGCACGGAAGGTGCTTATGCCCGACGACGTATTTAACCACATTGTCGCACATGCTGTCCCCCACCTTCAGCCCATTCTTGTGCTTCTACGGGATACGGGAATGCGGCGGGGAGAAGTCCTCGGGCTCAGTTGGGATCAAGTGGACCTTGAGAGGGGAACAATTCGACTTGGGCACCAAGACACAAAAACGAACGCGGGAAGAATTGTTCCCTTGACAGAACGTTGCGTTTGTGCCTTGGGCGGGTTGGATGGGGGCGGAAGGTGGGTCTTTCAAAATCCGCAAACGGGGAAACCTTGGCGAAACTTGCGAGCCTCGTTTATCCTTGCCTGCAAAGGGGCGGGCGTGGAGCCCGGGATCAACGGCTTCGTGCTTCACGATTTGAGGCGAGCGGCAATTACGGAAATGCGGCGGGCAGGGGTAAGCGAGATCGTAACCATGCGGATTTCTGGGCACAAAACCCGATCGGTCTTTGAACGCTACAATATCGTTGGGGAAGATGATTTAACCGCTGCGGTCGAGAAGGTTACGGCAAGGCGGGCAATGACGCGGGGCGTTGGTCAAGGTTTGGTCAAGGTTAATTGACGGGCAAGGTTGGCGGGAATGCGTGTAACCTGTTGTTTAACCTAGCGTCCCCAACGGGATTCGAACCCGTGTCGCCGGCGTGAAAGGCCGGTGTCCTTGGCCTGGCTAGACGATGGGGACATGAGCCCAGCAGGAGTCGAACCTGCGGCCACATGATTAAAAGTCACGTGCTCTACCACCTGAGCTATGGGCCCGAACTCCGCGAAGGTCTCTAGCAGAGGGGCGAACGGAGTGTCAATCGGCAGCTTCGCGAGGCCCCGGGCGGCTTGGCGGGGCGACGACCGACGGCGCGGTCGATCCCCGTCGAGAAAGAGCCGTCCCGTCGGAGCCAAGACCCTTGACTGATCCGCAACAGAATCCGTAGTATGGATTCTGTTGTGATGGATGGGCCGTAGGGCCTGGGGACCGCCGAAGCGTTTGGAGTCCCTCAGCTTCCGGAAGGAGCGACCCGCGTGTCCAAGCGACCGGTCGAGGTGCAGATCGCCGGGGAGCGTTTCGTCGTCAGAAGCGACGCGGACGAGACCTATGTGCGCATCCTGGCCGGATACGTGGACGAGCGCATCGGAGAGGTCCAGCGCGCGTCCCGGCTGGTCCCGACCCAGAAGCTGGTGGTGCTCGCGGCGCTCAACATCGCGGACGACCTGTTTCAGGAACGGCGCAAACGAGCGGAGCTCAAGCGGCGTGTCCGCGACAAGTCGAAGGCGGTTCTGGCCTACCTCGAGAAGGAGGAGCAGAAGCACCTGACGGCGCACGAATAGACACATATTCCCCTGCACTGCTCGTCATGCGCTGGGCCATCGCGGAACCAGCACCTGAAGAGTGGGAGTCCCTCCCTGCGGTGGTGAGCGCGCCCAGTCGAGCGCGCCTGAAGCCGCAGCGGGACCCCCCCTTGACGTCTTCGGACCCGCAACGGTTCGACGGCTCTGGCGCAAACGGCAGCTGCGGGGGATTCTTTTAGCGCCACCACCTGACCCCGTGGGCAGGTGTTCATATAGAGGCTCGCGAGTGCGCTCGCGAGGTTGGATTGCGAGGGTTTCAAGGCGATGGTCCGGACGTGCCTCCGGTTCGAGATACACGACGGGATGGCGGCGGGATCCGCGCCGCGCGGTGCGCGTGAGCGCCAACGCGGTGTGGAGATGAGGTTCTCGACGAAGGGCTGACGTTTACGCGCCCGATGGGCAAGGTCCACGCTGCTGCCCGCCCAACGCCCCGCAAGGGGCAGCGGAGCTCCTCGCACTTCTCTCTGCCACGCAAGTGGTGGCCTTTGAGCGGTCCCTGCGGACGGCACGCCCCCGTCCGCAGGAAGCTCGCGGCAGCGCGTGGCTCACGCCAACGCGTCGCCTGAGTCCACCAGGGTGCATGACAGGGAGGTACTCCCTTGTCCACGACCATCGTGGTGATCCTCGCGCTGGGGGCCCTCGGCGTCGGGCTTCTCATCGGCCTGCTCCTCCAGCGCAAACGCACGGCAGCGGGCGGCGGGTCGGCCGAGACCCAGGGCAACCAGCGCGTGGAAGCGGCGCGCCAGGAAGCCGAGGCGCTGCATCGCAAGGCGGAGCTCGAGGCCAAGGAGCTCATCTTCGCCGCCAAGAGCCAGGCCGAGCAGGAATCCAAGCGGCAGCTCGCGGAGCTGTCGTCCCAGCACGAGCGCCTCGTGAAGCGCGAGGAGAGCCTCGAGAAAAAGGAGGACCAGCTCCGCACCAAGGAGGCCGAGCTCTCCCGCAAGGAGGGGGACCTCGGACGGCGGGAGCAGGCCGCGGAGGCCAGCGCCCGCAGCTCGGCTGAGCTCGTGGCCAAGGCCAGCCGGCGCCTGGAGGAGCTGGCCAAGCTGACGCCCGAGCAGGCTCGCGACCTCCTCGTCCAGCAGATGACCGACCAGGCCAAGGTGGTGGCCGCGGCGGAGATCAAGCGCATCGAGGAGGAGACCGCGAGGGAGGCGCAGGAGCGCGCCACGACGGTCATCGCTACCGCCATCCAGCGCTACGCGAGCGACTACGTGAGCGAGCGCACCGTCTCGGTCGTGCAGCTGCCGAACGACGAGATGAAGGGCCGCATCATCGGGCGCGAGGGGCGAAACATTCGCGCGCTCGAGGCGGCCACGGGCGTGGACCTGATCATCGACGACACCCCCGAGGCGGTGATCCTCTCCTGCTTCGACCCGGTGCGGCGCGAGGTGGCGCGGATCGTCCTCAGCAAGCTCATATCGGACGGGCGCATCCACCCCTCGCGGATCGAGGAGGTCGTCCGGCGCGCGACCGACGAGGTGAACGCGGGGTGCAAGGAGGCCGGAGAGCAGGCGGTCTTCGACCTCGGGCTCTCCCGAGTGCACCCGGAGCTGGTCCTGCTCCTCGGACAGCTGAAGTTCCGCTCCTCGTACGCGCAGAACCTGCTCCAGCACAGCGTCGAGGTGGGCTATATCGCCGGCGTGATGGCCGCCGAGCTCGGCGTGAGCGTCAAGCACGCCCGCCGCGCGGGGCTGCTCCACGACGTGGGCAAGGCCATCGACCACGAGATGGAGGGCTCGCACGCCGCGGTCGGCGCGCAGCTCGCGAAGAAGTACGGCGAGTCGCCCAAGATCGCGCAGGCCATCGCGGCCCACCACGGCGAGGTCGCACCCGCCTCGGTGCTCGACCACCTAGTGGATGCGGCGAACCAGCTGAGCGCGCAGCGGCCGGGGGCGCGGCGCCAGCGCCTGCAAACCTACGTCCAGCGCCTCCACGACCTGGAGAAGCTCTGCAAGTCCTACGCGGGGGTCGAGAAGGCCTACGCGATCCAGGCCGGACGAGAGGTGCGCGTGCTCGTCGATCCGACGCAGGTGAGCGACGAGATGGCCGTGCTGCTGAGCAAGGACATCGCGCGCCAGGTGGAGACGGAGATGACCTACCCCGGACAGGTGCGCGTCTTCGTGCTGCGCGAGACGCGGGCCACGGACACGGCCCGCTGATGCGTATCCTCTGCGTGGGGGACATCTTCGGGCAACCGGGACGCGACGCGGTGCGCACGCTCGTGCCACAGCTCATCGAGCGGGAGCGACTGGACCTCGTCATCGCCAACGCGGAGAACTCGGCCGGGGGGGCGGGGGTCACGCTGGAGACGGCGCGGGACCTCCTCTCGATGCCCATCGGGCTCTTCACGGGGGGCAACCACACCTGGCGCCACAAGGAGTTCTACCCGCTGCTCGACAAGGAGCCGCGCTTCCTCCGACCGCACAACTTCCCGGAGGGCACTCCGGGGCGCGGCGTGGGGCTCTGCGAGACGTCGTCGGGGGTCAAGGTGGGGGTGCTCAACCTGCAGGGGCGGGTCTTCATGGATCCGCTGCCGAGCCCCTTCGAGACGGCGCTCGAGGCCATCGAGGAGCTGCGGCGCGAGACGCGCATCATCCTGGTGGACATCCACGCCGAGGCGACGAGCGAGAAGCGCGCTCTGGCCTGGCACCTCGACGGCAAGGTGAGCGCTCTCTTCGGCACACACACCCACGTGCAGACCGCTGACGAGGAGATCTTGCCCGGCGGCACGGGCTACCTCACCGACCTCGGCATGACGGGCCCCTACGACTCGGTCATCGGGATGAAGAAGGAGCTCGTGCTGCGGCGCTTCCTCACGCTGCGCCCCACCAGCTTCGAGGTGGCCAAGCACGACGTGCGGCTCTGCGGCGCGATCTTCGAGATCGACCCCGAGACGGGGCGCACGACCGGCATCACGCGGGTCCGCGAGAACTTTCCGTAGGCGCGGTCCCCGACGGGACGCGCGAGCGAGGCAGGCATGGTCGCAACGATCGAGACGCAACTCGAGCTCCTCGGGCGCGGGGTCGTGCCGCGCGTCTGGGCCGACATGAAGGGACCGCTCGCCGAGAAGCTGAAGCTCGGCCGCCCGCTGCGCGTGAAGTGCGGCTTCGACCCCACGGCGCCGGACCTGCACCTCGGGCACACCGTGGTGATGAACAAGATGCGCCAGTTCCAGCAGCACGGGCACCGCGTGGTCTTCCTCATCGGGGACTTCACGGCCATGATCGGCGACCCGACGGGGAAGAGCGCCACGCGCCCGCCGCTCTCGCGCGAGCAGGTGCTGAAGAACGCCGAGACCTACAAGGCCCAGGTCTTCAAGATCCTCGACCCCCAGCAGACCGAGATCCGCTTCAACAGCGAGTGGCTCGGCCCCATGACGGCGGAGCAGCTCGTGCGGCTGGCGGCCACCTACACCGTGGCGCGGCTCCTCGAGCGCAACGACTTCAAGACCCGCTACACGAGCGGTCAACCGATCTCGGTGCACGAGTTCCTCTACCCGCTGGTGCAGGCCTACGACTCGGTCGCGCTCGACGCCGACGTGGAGCTCGGCGGTAACGATCAGCTCTTCAACCTGATGGTGGGGCGCGAGGTGATGCGGGAGTACGCCAAGCCCCCGCAGGTGATCCTCACGACCGACCTGCTCCTCGGCACTGACGGGCACCTGGAGGAGGGCGCGCTGGTCGGCGAGAAGATGTCCAAGTCGCTCGGCAACTACGTCGGCGTCGACGACCCGCCGAGCGGCGAGTCGGGGATGTACGGCAAGCTGATGAGCGTCTCCGACCCGCTCATGTGGCACTACTACGAGCTGCTCTCGCTGGTCTCGGGGGAGGCCCTGGCGGCGATCAAGGCCGGCCACCCGAAGGAGGCCAAGGCGAAGCTCGCGTTCGAGATCACCGAGCGCTTCCACGGCCCGGCCGCCGCCGCGAAGGCCGCCGAGGAGTTCGAGCGGCTGCACCCCTCGGCGGGGGCCAGCCGCGGTCTCCCCGAAGAGATCTCCAGCGTGACGATCGCGGTCGAGGGAGACACGATCTTCCTCTCCAGGGTACTGGTGGAAGCAGAGCTCGCCGCGAGCAACAGCGAGGCGCGGCGCCTGATCGCGCAGGGGGGCGTCGAGGTGGACGGGGTGCGCGTGAACGACCCGGGCGCGACGCTGGCCCGGGGGGGGAAACACCTCCTGAAGGCCGGGAAGCGGCGCTTCCGCCACGTCGAGCTCGGCTAGTCACCTACTAAGAGACTTGCCATCTCGCGGAGCTGCGTCCGCGCCGCACTTTCGGGCTTGCATGATATCACTTCGCTATCACAATGGTAGCGCGTGCCCTCGAAAGGAGGCGGTTCATGGCTCAGCGCTCACAACCGATCAAGGAACGGACTCTCCACACCATGTCGGGGTGGTTGGCCCTCGCGATCGTCATCGCGGCCGCCGCCGGCGCCGTCTGGTTCGGCGTGGCGATGAACCCCGGACCTCTCGCGGCGGTCTCGATCCTGCTCGGCGTCGGAGCGCTCCTGCTCCTCAAGGGGCTGTTCATGATCAGCCCCAACGAGGCGCGCGTGCTCCAGCTCTTCGGCGCCTACGTGGGTACGGCCCGGGACGAGGGGCTGCGCTTCGCCAACCCCTTCTACAGCAAGACCCGGCTGTCGCTGAAGGTGCGCAACTTCGAGTGCCAGCGGCTGAAGGTGAACGACCTGGACGGTAACCCCGTCGAGATCGCCGCGGTCGTGGTCTGGAAGGTGGTGGACACGGCGGAGGCCTGCTTCCAGGTGGAGAACTACGAGCACTTCATCAAGGTGCAGGCCGAGTCGGCCGTGCGGAACCTGGCCAGCCGGTACCCCTACGACGCGCACGACGAGCACACGATCTCGCTGCGCGGCTCGACGGGGGTGATCGCGCAGGCCCTCGCCAAGGAGATCCAAGAGCGCCTCGAACAGGCAGGCGTCCAGATCGTGGAGGCCCGCATCACGCACCTGGCCTACGCCCCGGAGATCGCGCAGGTGATGTTGCGGCGGCAGCAAGCGACGGCCGTCATCGCCGCGCGGACCCGCATCGTGGAGGGGGCCGTGAGCATGGTGGAGATGGCGCTCGAGCGGCTAGCCAAGAACCACGTCGTGCAGATGGACGAGGAGCGCAAGGCGGCCATGGTCTCGAACCTGCTCGTGGTGCTCTGCGGCGAGCGCGAGGCGCAGCCGGTGGTCAACGCCGGAACCATCTATCAGTAGGGGTTTGCCTCGTGGCGGAGCGAAAGGCCTTTCTCCTGCGCGTCGAGCCGGCCCTGCTGGAAGCCGTCCAGCGCTGGGCCAACGACGACCTGCGCAGCCTGAACGGCCAGATCGAGTTCCTGCTCCGCCGCGCGGTGGCCGAGTCGGGGCGACTCAAGCCGGCCCAGGCCGCGCACGAGAAGAAGAAGGGCGCCCGCTGAGCTCCTGGCCCGTCCCCTCCGTCCAGATGCTTGCGCTATACTCCGCCGCCATGTCGGAGCGCCGTCCCGGCCGATCCTCCTCGGAGAGCCTCCCGCGAGCCCGGCTGATCGCGTGCCTGCTGCTGGCGGTCGCCCCGGCCTGCGCGCGAACGGAGCCCCCAGCGCCACCGCGCTCCTCGGACGCCGCCCTGGCCCGGCCTACCTCCCCTGCCCCGCCGCTCCGGGTCACCGACCTGGCCTTCGCCGGTCCCGCCGGCCTGCGAGAGGATCACAGCTTCTCGCGCGGCGAGCACCCTACGTGCCTCTTCAGCGTGAGCGGTTTCGTCTTCGTCGAGCGGCGCGCCCGCGTGCACGCCGACGTGGAGGTCCGCGACGGGAATGGCGCCACGGTGCTGGTGGTGAAGGAGCTTCCCGTCCTCGACGGAGCGGCGCCGACGCTCCGGCCGGGACTCGTGCGCGGCGCGGTGAGCCTGAAGCTCCCGGCGGCCACCTCGCCCGGTCGCCACACGCTGCGGCTCGTGCTCCGCGACCTGCTCGGCGGTGGCCGCGGCGAGGCCGAGGGCCCCTTCACCGTCCTTGGACGCCCCCCCGTGCGCAGCCCGAAGCTGGCCGTGGCCTGGCTCCGCCCCGCGGTCCTGCCCGAGCAGCCGGCGGGCGCCGTCGTCCCGCTCGCCTTCGAGGCGATCGGCCTCTCCGCACGGCGCGGCGCCGACGGGCAGTTTCGGTTCGAGCTCGGGGCCAAGGTCACGCTGCGGAACCCGCGCGGCGGGGTCGTCGATCGCCACGAGGAGAAGCTCCTCGCGCGTAGCCTCCCCTTCGAGCCGGCGAGCCATCCCCTCGAGCTGCAGCTCCTGCTGCCGAGAACTCTCGCCCCCGGCCGGCACGCCGTCGAGCTCGAGCTAGTAGATCGCCTTGGAGGGGCGAGCGCCGCCGGGCAGACGGCGATCACGATCGTTCCGCCGCGCCTCGGCGTCTTCGCGATCCACCTGCACGACGCCGCGGGCCTGCCCCGCACGACCTTTCAGCTCGGCGAGCAGGTCTATCTGCGCTTCTCGGTACACGGCTTCAAGACAGCGGCGGACGCGGTCGACCTCGCCGTGGACCTGGCCATCGGGGGCCCCGACGGCGGGGTCTACCTGGCCCAGAAGGACGCGGTCGTGGCTCCACATGGCCGAGGCGAGGCGCTGGCACGCGAAGGCCGCCTTCCGGCGCAGCTCCCCCTCGTGCTGCCCAGCCTGGCCCCCACCGGCGGCTACCGCGTCGTGCTCCGGGCACGCGACCGCCTGGCCCGCCGCGAGGCCACGGCCGAGCTGGCCTTCACCCTGCAGGGCCGCGCACCCGCTCCCCTGGCCGACTTCGCCATCGACGCGCTCGAGGTGCGCGACCGCGCGGACCTCCCCCCCGGCAAGGGGGACACCTTCGTCGAGGGGCGCCGCTACCACCTGACCGTTCGCGCCGGGGGGGGCAAGCTGCGGAGCCCGCGCAAGCTGACCTACGAGGTGCAGCTCGAGGGCAATCTGCGCCTGCGGGGGCAGGACGGTCGCCTGCTCGCGGAGCGCCGCGGCCTCTTCCGGCTCGAGCGCACGCTCAACTACCGGCCCCTGCGCCTGCTCCTGCCGGCGGAGTGGACGGTGCCCCCCGGCACCCCGGCCGGCCTGCACGACCTCGAGGTGGAGCTCCTCGACCGCTACGAGAACCGCGTGAGCCAGCTCCGGCGCCGCGTCGAGGTGGTTTCTGCGGGCCCGGCCGCGCGAGTCACGCTACCATAGGAAACGAAATGTCCAGCGAGAGCACGGTGATGAACCTCCCAGGAGACTTCAGCCGCTTCGGCGGTACCAGCCACTACATCACGAGCCCGGCGCTCGAGCAGGCGGTGAACGCCTCGATCGCCCTCGGACGCCCGCTGCTCATCAAGGGCGAGCCCGGGACGGGCAAGACCGTGCTCGCGCAGCACGTGGCCGAGGCGCTCGGCCTCCGCCTCCTGCGCTGGCACATCAAGTCGACCACCCGCGCCACCGACGGCCTCTACGTCTACGACACGGTTCAGCGCCTGCACGACAGCCGCTTCGGCGACGCGAACGTCTCGGACATCAAGCGCTACATTCGCCTCGGCCCTCTCGGGCAGGCCTTCAGCTCGCCCGAGCAGGTGGTGCTGCTGATCGACGAGGTGGACAAGGCGGACATCGAGTTCCCGAACGACCTGCTGAACGAGCTCGACCAGATGTGCTTCGACATCCCCGAGACGAGCGAGCACGTCGAGGCCACGCACCGGCCGGTGATGGTCATCACGAGCAACAACGAGAAGGAGCTGCCGGACGCCTTCCTGCGCCGCTGCGTCTTCCATTACATCGAGTTCCCCGACGAGGAGCTGATGGCGCGCATCGTTCGCGTGCACTACCCGGACCTCGTGGACCGGCTGCTCACCGACTGCCTCGCGGCCTTCTTTCAGCTCCGCGCCGTCCCCGGCCTGCGCAAGCGCCCCTCCACGAGCGAGCTCCTGGACTGGATCGCGGCGCTGAAGCGCTCGGGGGTGGAGACGGCGCGCCTCGGTCTGCAGGTCCCCTTCCTCGGCACGCTGATCAAGAAGGAGCAGGACCTGGAGCTCATCGCCACCGCGGCCTCCGGCCGTCGACGGTAGGGTCGATGTCGAGCCCGCCCCTCCTCGGCTTCTTCTACGAGCTTCGGGAGCGCAAGGTCCCCGTCGGCCTGCAGGAGTGGATGGCCCTGATGGAGGCCCTCGGCAAGGGGCTGCACCAGAGCAGCCTGACGGCCTTCTACCAGCTCGCGCGCGCCGTCCTGATCCACAGCGAGGCGCACTTCGACGCCTACGACCAGGCCTTCGCGCACTACTTCCACGGCGTCGAGAGCGAGCGCCTGGACGTGACCGACGAGCTGCTGGAATGGGTGAAGGACCCGGCGCTTCTCGCCTACCTGTCCGAGGAGGAGCGCGCAGCTTTGAAGGCCCTATCTCTGGAGGAGCTCCGGCGCCTGCTCGAGGAGCGGCTCAAGGAGCAGCAGGAGCGGCACCAGGGGGGGAGCCGCTGGATCGGCAGCGGCGGGACCTCGCCCTTCGGGCAGGGGGGCCAGCATCCGTCGGGCGTGCGCATCGGCGGCGGCGGCGGCAAGAGCGCGGCCCAGGTAGCCGCCGAACGACGTTTCCGCGCCTACCGCAACGACCTGGTGCTGGACGTGCGGCAGATCCAGCTCGCGCTGCGCAAGCTGCGGGAGCTGCGGCGCGAGGGCCACGAGCAGGAGCTGGCCCTCGAGGAGACGGTCGACAAGACCTGCAAGAACGCCGGCGAGCTGGAGCTGGTCTTTCGCCCGCCGCGGAGAAACAGCGTGAAGGTGATTCTCCTCATGGACGTGGGCGGGAGCATGGACCCGCACGCGCGCGTGATGAGCCAGCTCTTTTCGGCCGCGCACGCCACGAAACACTTCCGCGACTTCCAGGCCTTCTACTTCCACAACTGCGTCTACGCGCAGGTCTTCAAGGACGCCTGGTTTCGCGAGGCGGTGCCGGTGGCGGACCTTTTGCGCACCTACGGGCCGAACTACAAGCTGATCGTCGTGGGGGACGCGCTGATGCACCCCATGGAGCTGCTCGAGCCCGGGGGCGCCATCGAGTACTGGCACCACAACCTCACGCCCGGGATCGTCTGGCTCCGCCGGCTGACCGAGCACTTCGAACGCGCGGTCTGGCTCAACCCGGAGCCGCCGCGCTTCTGGAACCACACCACGGTGAGGGCCATCCGGGGCCTCTACCCCATGTATCCGCTCACGCTCGAGGGGCTCGAGGAGGCCGTGGGCGCCCTCGTCAAGGCGCGCCACGTCAAGCCCGTGGCCATTGACGAACCCGATCCCTTCGGGTACCCATACGACTGATGAAAATCGACGCAAATCACGCCTTCACCGTCGAGGAAGCCCAGGCCCGGATCAAGGCGCTCACGGACTACTGGGCCAAGCGCTACGGGGTGCAGACCCTGTGGAACGGCAGCACGGCCCAGATCTCGGGCAAGGTGCGCGGAGTGAGCTTCAACGGGCAGATCGCGGTGGACGCGCAGTCCGTGCGCGCCGACGTGAAGGCCGGGTTTCTCGCCGAGAAGCTGGGCGGACGCTCGTACGTGGACGGCAAGCTCCGCGACTACCTGAACCCGGGGCACACCGTCGAGCAGCTTCAGGCCCGGGTCGCCGCGGCCTGAGCGCCAGGCCTCCCCCCGGCCGGCCGCGCGCTGGCCGCCGCCGACAGATAGAGCGCCTCGAGGCGCTCGCGCACTGCACCCGGATCGAAGCGCTCCATCACCCACTCGCGCCCGGCGAGGCCCATCCGGCGGCGCTCCTCCGGCGAGCGCGTGAGGAGCTCCGAGAGCGCGTCGGCGAGCGACCACGGGCTGAGCGCCGAGACCACGCGGCCGCTCACCCCGTCCCGCACGATCTCGTCCCGGTTGGCCTCGCGCGTGACCAGGTTCGGTAGCCCCGAGAGCTGCCCCTCGAGCGAGGCGTTCGGCATCCCCTCCACGAACGACGGCAGCAGCACCAGATCCGCGGCCTGGTAGAGCGGGACGATCTCCGGCTGCGCCCCCAGGATCCGCACGTGCCGCTCCACGCCGAGAAAGCGCGCCCACTCGGGGAGGAGCCGCGCGGGGACCCGGTCTCGCGGTCGGCCGGCGAAGAGCACCACGAGCTCCTCCCGAAGCCGTCCGGAGCGGCGCAGCAGGCCTAGCGCGAGGACGATGCCGAGCTGGTTCTTCACGTACGACAGCCGCGCGGGGTGCAGCGCGACGAGCGCCTGCGGGTCGAGCTCGAGACGCTCGCGAGCCCGCGCGCGCTCCGCGTCCGTGGCCGGACGGAAGCGGTCGCCGTCGATGAAGTTCGGCACCACGGCGATCTTCTTCGGCGGAACGCGCCCCTGCCGCACCAGGATCTGCGCCAGCCCCGCCGAGTTCACGGTCACGGCAAAGGTGCGCCGGCTGAGCGTGCGGTACATGGCCAGGTGGTGGGGATAGATCGGTCGTCCCCGCACTGACGCGAGCCAGACCGGCTGATGCTTCGTGCGTCGCAGCGCGAGCCGCACGTAGAGGTTCACCTGATCGCGGAAGGAGTGGATCAGGTCCGGCTCGAGCTCGTCGATCACGCGCGCGAGGCCGGCGATGGCGCGGCTCGGCGAGGAGCCGGCTCCCAGGCGGTAGCGGGGCTCACCGGGGGGCAGCTCGGAGAAGTGCACCTCGTCGGCCACCGTGCAGAGGTGGAAGGTGAAGCGCGCGGGGTCGAGCTTCGAGACGAGCCGGAGGAGCTGCGTCTCGGTCCCCCCCTGCTGGAGGTTCTTGATCACGAAGAGCAGTCGGACGGGGCGAGTCGTCATCGGGCGCTGTCGAGGAGCTCGGGGACCGTCACGGGCTCGAGCCGTCGCTCGCGGCAGGCCGCGAGGATCGTATCCAGCGCCGTCACCATCGGCCGGCGATCATGCCCCTGCTTGCCGTCGTGCAGCAGCAGGATCTCCCCCGGGCGAAGCTTCTTCAGGGCCCGCGCGGCGATGATCTCCGCGCTCGGGCAGTCGGTGTCGTACACGCCGTCGGTCCAGCCGATGAGCCGGATCCCGCGCCGCGTGAGGTGCCTCACGAGGGCGAAGGTCTTGAGCCCGTGCGGGGCGCGGAAGAGGCGCGAGCCGTTGATCCCCGCCGCCTCGAGACACGCGTGTCCGCGCTCCACTTCGGAGACCATCTCCGCCCGCGAGAGCCGGTGGAGCTTCTGGTGCGAGTAGGTGTGGCTTCCGACGGCGTGCCCCTCCGCCAGGACGCGGCGCGCGAGCTCGGGCTCCCGCTCCACGGACTGCCCCACCATGAAGAAGGTGGCCTTGCCACCGTGGCGCCGGAAGAGCTCGAGCACCTCCTCGGTGAACGCGCCGTTCGGTCCGTCGTCGAAGGTGATGGCGAGGCGCCGTCCGCGACGCGGGCCACGCCACGGGACGCGGAAGAAGGGGTCGAAGCCGGGGATGTAGACGAACCCGGCCCAGATGATGAGCGCCACCCCGACCAGCGTGGCCGCACCGAAGACGAGCCGCCAGTGGAGCGACTGCGAGAGCAAGAGCCCGGCGGCCGGCCCCAGCACGAGCGCGGTGTGAAAGATCGTCCGGAGCGCCGCCCGCGCCATGCGCCAGCCCTTCATGCCCCGTGCGTAACACCCCTCGCCCTCCGTCGCAAGACGGCCCTTGCTGCCCTGCTGCCGACGGTGGTAGCAGTGGGCCATGTGCGGCCTGGCCGGTTACCTCTGTCGAGATCCGCGGCGCGGCGCGCCGGTGGAGCTGGTGGCGCGCATGACGCAGGCCCTCGCGCACCGGGGCCCCGACGCCCAGGGGACGCACGTGGTCGGCCCGCTGGCCCTCGGACACGCGCGGCTCGCCATTCTGGATCTACGCCCCGAGGCCAACCAGCCGATGCTGAGCGCGGACGGACAGGTCGCGCTCGTCTTGAACGGCGAGATCTACAACTACCGCGAGCTCGCGGCCGAGCTCGGAGCCCGCGGGGTGAGCCTGCGCACGCGCTCGGACACCGAGGTGCTCCTCGAGCTCTACCGGCAACGCGGCCCCGACTGCGTCACCGCGCTGCAGGGGATGTTCGCCTTCGCGCTCTGGGACGCCCGCGAGCAGCGACTCCTCCTCGCGCGGGACCGCGTGGGGAAGAAGCCCCTCTACTACTTCGACGGACTGCGGGGCCTCTCCTTCGCCTCGGAGGTTCAGGCCCTCCTCTGCGATCCGGACCTGCCGCGCGAGGTGGACCCCGAGGGGCTGCACCTCTACCTGACCCTCGGGTACGTGCCGAGCCGCGTCTCCACCTTCCGGCAGGTGCGGAAGGTCCCCCCGGCCACGGTGCTGCTCTTCGAGGGAGAGCGGCGCCTGAGCCGGCGCTACTGGCGCCTGGCCTTCGGGCCCGAGGACCGAAGGCCCGCGCGCGCCCTCGCCGACGAACTCCGCGAGCGTCTTTCCGTCGCCGTCACGCGGCGACTCGTCTCGGACGTGCCGCTCGGGGCTTTCCTCTCGGGGGGCATCGATTCCTCGGCCGTGGTGGGCCTCATGGCGCAAGCCTCGACGCGCCCCGTGAAGACCTTTTCCATCGGCTTCGAGGAGCAGGACCACTCCGAGGTCCGCTTCGCCCGGCAGGTCGCGCGGCGCTTTGGCACCGAGCACCACGAAGAGCTCGTGCGCGTCGACGCCGCGGAGCTCCTCCCCGAGCTCGCGCATCGCTACGGTGAGCCCTTCGCCGACCCGTCGGCCCTGCCCACCTACTGCCTCGCGCGGCTCACCCGAAAGCACGTCACCGTCGCGCTCTCGGGAGACGGCGGCGACGAGGTGCTGGCCGGCTACACGCGCTACGCGCACGAGCAGGGGGCGGCGCTCTTCGACCGTCTTCCGCGCGGGCTGGCCCACGGGGTGGCGCAGGCGGTGTCGCGCCTCCCGGCCGGAGGCGGACGTCTCGGCGAGGCGGTGGCCTCGCTCCGGCAGCACGCACGCACGCTCCAGCTCCCGGGCCTCACCCGCTACGCCGCGCGCTTCGGCAACCTGGCCACGCCGCTTCTGCGCGGGCTCTACGGGCCGGAGCTCCGGCGCGCCGCGCTGCTCGATGCCGAGGCGCTCTTCGCGGAGGTGCTCGCTGGGGGCACGGCGCGGCATCCGGTGGATCGGCTCCTCGAGCTGGACGTGGAGACCTATCTGCCCGACGACATCTTCGTGAAGGTGGACATCGCGTCGATGGCCCACGCCCTCGAGGTGCGCGCCCCCTTCGTGGATCACGAGCTGATGGAGTTCTGCGCGCGCCTCCCCGTGCGTCTCAAGCTCCGCGCCTTTCGCGGCAAGCTCCTGCTCCGGCGAGCGCTCGCGGACCTGTTGCCCCGCGCCGTCCTCCACCGGCGCAAGCGGGGTTTCAGCATTCCGCACAGCCGGTGGCTCCGCGGCCGCATGCGCCCGATGCTCGAGGAGCTGGTGCTCGGCCCGCGCGCCCTCTCGCGGGGCTACTTCGACGCGCCCGCGCTCCGGCGCCTCGTGACCGACCACCTGGCGGGCACCGAGGACCACGGCCTGCGCCTCTGGAACCTGATGGTCCTCGAGCTCTGGCACCGCGCGTTCATCGACGCGCCGGCCCCTCGCGCAGAGCTCCCCTCCCGTCCCCTCCAGGTGGCCCCCTGAGCTCCTCCGTGCGCGCGCTCATCCTCGCTTCCGGAGCCCGCAGCCTGGGCTGCGCCGGCCGCTTTCTCGGCCTCACGGTGGTCGAGCGCGTGGTGAAGAACCTCCAGCGCGCCGGCGTGGACGAGCTCACCATCCTGGGCGCATCGTCGCTCCTTCCCCCCGGGCTGCGCGCGCAGGTGCGGTGGCGCGAGGACCCGGAGCACGAGCCGGCCGCCATTCGCGCCGTCCTGGCCGAGGCCCCGACCCCCTTGCTCGTCGTGGCCGGGGACGCGGTCTATCACCCCGACCTGCCGAAACGCCTCGTCGCCGCCGGCAAGGAGAGCGCCTGCTCGCTCGTCGCGGCGGAGACGCCGGGTCACCCTCTCTTGTGGCTGGTGCCGGAGCGTCCCCTGCCCCCCGGCGGCACCGAGCTCGCCCCATGGGTCGCGGCGCTGCGGGCCGAGGAGAGCCTGCGACCCCACGAGCTCCGGGAGGGCACCGACTTCGTCACTCCGGTGCACGACCCCACCGCCGAGCGCCGGGCGACCAAGCTGCTCCTGAAGACCAACTGGCGCCCGCACGACGGCATCGTGGCCAAGCTGCTCAACAAGCACATTTCGGTGGCGATCTCGGCGCGCCTCGCCAACACGCCCATCACACCGAACCAGATGACCGTCGCGGCCTTCGTCGTGGCGCTCGTGGGCGTCGGGCTCGCGGGCCTCGGCAGCCACTGGGCCTTCGCCCTCGGGGCGGCGCTCGTGCAGCTCCAGTCCATCCTGGACGGCTGCGATGGCGAGCTCGCGCGGCTGCGCTACCAGAGCTCGCGCTTCGGCGCCTGGCTCGACACGATCGTCGACGACATCCTCGGAGCGGGGTGGCTCGTCGCGCTCGGCCTCGGCGGCACGCGTGCCACCGGGCACTGGGCCTACCTCGCGGTGGGGGCCGGCGCGGCCTTCTTGCACGTCTCGGCGGTGGTCTTGATCTACATCGCGCTCTTCCGCGGAGGCGCAGGAGGGCACCAGGACTTCAAGTGGTGGTGGGAAGAGGGCGAAGGCCAGAACCCGCACACGCACGAGCCCGACCTGAGGGCCCTCTCGACCTGGGGCAAGTACGCCCTGAAGCGCGACTTCTACGTGCTGGCCTTCTTCGTGCTGGCCTGTTTCAACCTGCGCGCCATTCCCCTCGGCATCTCCGCCGCCGGCGCGGTCTCGTGGTTCGTCGTGATGATGGTCCAGATCGGCAAGCGGGGCCTGCGGCTCGTGGAGTAAGCCCAGCGAGGGAGTCGCCTCAGAGCGAGAGCCCCTCGAGAAAGCGCAAGCCCACGGCCCGATGCAGCGGGAGCTGCGTGAGGCGGTAGATCGCCTCGCGGAGCGGCGAGCGCGGCGCGGTCCCCCGGATCGTCGAGCGGTAGTCCTCGAGTCGCACCTCGACGCGGAGCGCGCCACCGTCGGCCCCGACGAAGATCCCGAAACGCCCGCGACCGCGGTCGGCTGCAGGCACGAGCAGGCCTCCCTCCACGCGCCGCTCGGTCAGGCCGAGCTGCCCGTCCACGGCGGTGACCGGGCCGAGAGCCAGCAAGCAGAGCGGCCCGAGTCGGACGGCGACCCGACCGTCCGCAGCCGTCACCGCACGAAGAAAGGGCAGGCGGCCGACAGTGCGCGCGTAGTCGGCGTGAAGGCGCGTCGAAAGCGCGGTCGCGTTCGCGAGCGGGACCGCGCCCTCGTAGCTCCTGCGCTGGACGCTCCGCACGAAACCCGCAGGGTCCAGGTGGTCCTCGCTCGTCATGCGCGCGCGCAGGGGAGCGGCGTCCAACTCGGCTGCGGAGCCGAAGAGCAGAGCCAGCAGGGAGGCAGCGAATCGACGCATGGGCGGCCGGATGCAAGCTGTGCAAGGGCCAAGCCGGGGGGCCGCACCAACGATGTCGGCATCTTGGACGGGGGCTGGCGGCTCCGGTGGCCGGCCTCCCTCACGGCATCTCCACCGGCAGGCCCGCCCCCTTCCAGGCGTTGAAGCCGCCTTTCAGATCGTAGACGGGTCGGAGCCCCTGCTGGACGAGGAAGGCCGCGGCCGGCGCGCTCCGGCTCCCCGCGGCGCAGTACACCACGACCGTCTTGCCCTTCGGGACCTCGCCCCAGCGCTTCTTCAAGGCGCCGCTGTTCCAGGCCAGGTGCAGCGCCCCCTTGATGAAGCCCGCGTCCACCTCCACCTTCTCGCGCACGTCCACGAGAACCAGATCCTTGCGCGCCTTGATCCAGTCGGACAGGGTCTGCGCGGTGACGCTCTCGGGTGCGTACGCTCCGCCGTCTCTCGAGGCGCTGGCGTCGCCCCCGTTGCCATCAGGTCGGCGCGCCAGGTCGCCTGCCGCACCGTCTCGTAGGCCCCCGGCGCCATCGGCGGCGCCGCTCGTCGCGTCGCGCCCGCTCCCTCCGCCGTCGGCGCAGAGGGCGGCCGTGGACTGGCACGTGGAGGGCGTGGAGGAGCCGCACGCCACGAGCGCGAACCCTCCCGTGGCCAGGGCGAACGTCAACCGGCGAAGCGTGATCATCATGGACCAACCATAGGACGGTCGGCGGGCGCTGTCACGCGGCGGGCAATCCCTGGGACCCGTACGATGAGGAGGGTCGGCCTACCGGCCGAGGACGACCGGAGCAGCCGTGACGGGCCGCTGCGAGCGCGGGCCCTCGCTGCTCCGGCGCAGAATCGCGCTGTTGTACTGGGCGAGGAGTTTTCCGGTCAGCACGATGGGCGTGGTCACCGGCTGGTAGTGCCGCCGCGGGTCCGCGATGGTCACCGAGAGCACGAGTGACGGCCTTCCGCCCGCCGGCTTCACGCGCTCGACGAGCACCTTCTGGATCGCGTACTGCCCGAAGCCGAGCCCCGCCTCGAGGCTGTTCGTGGTCCGGCTCGGGTCGCCGCCGCCCACGTAGCCGCCCATCTGCGGGACCTGGTTGTGCGCCACGAAGTTGTTGAGCGCGAGAGCCAGCGGACTCACCGAACGGTCGTGCGTCTCGGGCCGGCCACCGAGGAGAACCTGCTGCTCTCGCACGCTCTCTGCCACGCCCTCGGCGAGAAACCGCAAGACCCCCGAGGCCAGCCGCCCACCGAAGGCGCGTTCGGCGCCCCCACGCCGCGCGCCCACGACGGTGACCTCGCGCGCCTTGGCCTCCCACGCGCCCCACTGATCGACGGTCAGCGCCCCGAGGCTGGCTGGGAGCGGTAACCTCTCCGGCGGCTTCAGCTCGGGCAGGTCGAAGCCGAAACCAGCCGGCGCTGCGCCAGCCAGCGTGGGCGCCGTCAGACACGCGAGAAAGACCAGGGTCGAGAGTCGTCGGGTACGCATCGAGAGCTCGCCTCCATTCGATCGTCTTGCCCCGTCGTCAGTGCAACGGCGAGGCCAAACGAAGGCGAGCCGAGAGGCACGGAATCACTGTGATGCGTGAGCGGCAGCCGAGTGCGCGGCTGGGGGCCGCAACCCGCAGGTGGCGGCTGGCCGAGCGAACTGTCGTGCCACCGCGCAGCTCAGGTCGCCGCGCATCGCGCGGACGACCCTTGCCCGCCGTGACGACGCGTCGTCGCCTACTGCAACGGACGCGCGCGGAGCGCGGCCTCGGCGCGATCCCGTTCGTGCGGCTCGTCCACCTCGTGCCAGCCGTGGCCGCTGATGTCCGCGATCACCGGAGGCGCGCCGAGCTCGGCCAGCGCCACGAGGACCTGCTCCACGTGCGCCGCGGGCCCGACTCCTTGGCGCACGCGCTCCACCGCCGCATCGTAGGCTGCCCGGCGGGCGGCCGGCACGAAGGTCATCCCCACGTACCCCGCCTGCCAGCCCGCGAGCTGCTTGGACATGCGCCGCACCCGACGCTGGGCGTCCAGCTCCACCTTCATGTCGTCGGCGCCGAGAGACCGGTCGAAGTCGCAGAAGGCCGTGACCTCGGACGCAGTCGCCGCCGTCTCGGCCACGATGCGCGCCACTCCCGGGGGATAGATGTGGTCGGTGTTCATCAGGTGAAACCCGGCGTCCACGGGAAGGGCACCTCGGCCCGTCACAAGGGAGAGCAGGTTCCCCTGCCGGAAGTCCCGGTTCTCGACGAGCGTGGCGCCCGGGTCCACCTCGGCCACGTGCCGCGCGAGCTCCTCGTAGCCAAAACCCCCCACCACGATCCGCGGCGCCCCCCCCGCCTGGCGCGCGAAGGCGAGCGCGTAGTCGATGAGCGTGCGTCCGGCCACAGAGATGAGCGCCTTGGGGGTGGCCCGGGTGAGCTCTCCGAGCCGCTGTCCGAGGCCTGCGGCGAGAACGATCAGGTGCATGACGAGATGACCTCCACAAGCTCGTCGAGCGAGCGCACGAGGGGTACGCGGGGAAACGCGGCGGCGAAGTCCTCCGCGGAGAAGGTGCCGAGGCGGCCCACGAAGCGCACCCCACTCTCCGCCGCGAGGCGCGCGTCGTGCAGGGAGTCGCCCACGAAGAGGATCTCTCGCGGCGTGACGCCGAAGCGTCGGCACGCCTCCTGGACGTGGAGGGGCCCCTTGGCGAGCTCCGGCGAGTGACCGAGCGCCGCGTCGAAGGGCACCGCGGCCGAGCGCGCGAAGTCGTCCACGAAGCGCTGGGCCGCGTTCGAGGACACCACGAGCCGGCAGCCGGCCCGTCGCAGGGCCTCGAGCGCACGCACGGTCTGGTCGTCCATCCCTACGCCATCGCAGTGGACGCGCTTGCGCCGCTCGTACTCGGTGGCCGTGGCGTCGTTTCGCGGGTCCAGAGGGAAGATCGCCTCGAGCTGCTCGCGGAAGGGGAGCCCCGAGGTCTCCCTATAGCGCGCGCGCCCCTCGTCGCGGGGCAGCCCGTAGTCCCGGGCGATGAGCTCGGAGGCCAGCTCGCCGAAGCCCTGCATCGTGTCGATGAGGGTTCCGTCCAAGTCGAACATGACGAGCGCGATCTCACGCGGCATGAGCGGGCGGGACGATAGCACAGTCACCGTCTCACAGAGGGAGGCGCTCCTCGGGGACCTCGAAGGCGCGCGCGAGGAGCTCCCGTCGCGCACCCGGCTCGTCGGGGACCCAGGTCCCCCGCCCGTGGTCGAGGAGCAGGACCCGCCCGGCCTCGCGGAACGCCGCCCGCAGGTCGTGCAGCACCAGCACGAGCGCGAGCCCGCGCTCCCGGCGCAGACGCCCCACGAGCTCGAAGAACTCGTGCTCGCGGCGGAGGTCCAGATGCGTGAGGGGTTCGTCGAGGAGCAGGAGCGGCGCGCGCTGCGCCAGGGCCATCGCGATCTGGGCCCGCTGCCTCTCGCCCCCGCTCAGGGCGCCGAGCGGCCGCCCGGAGAGCCCTTCGAGCGCGCACGCCGCGAGCGCCTCGGCCACGGCCTTCCGGTCTTCCGGACCGGGGCGCCCGAAAAGCCCGAGGTGCGGCACCCGCCCGAGCTCGACGAGCTCCTCCACCGTGAGGCCCGGGTCGATGGCGCTCCCCTGCGGGAGCACCGCCACGCGACGCGCCCGCTCGTCGGCGCGCAAGGCCGACGCATCGCCGCCGCTGAGACGCACCGACCCAGCGAGCGGAGGCAGCGCTCCGGCCAGCGTGCGCACGAGGGTCGTCTTGCCGGCTCCGTTCGGCCCGAGCAGCGCCACCGCCTCGCCGGCGAAAAGCTCCAGACCCAGTCCGGCCCCGAGCTCGCGACCGGGGTAGCCGAAGGCGAGCCCCTCCACGGTCAGCACCGCCGCGCGCTTGCCGACCATCACGCGCCCGCTCCCCGGAGCTCGCGCCGCACCAGCACGAGGAGCACCGGACAGCCGAGGATCGCGGTCAGGACCCCCGTCGGCAGCTCCTCCGGCGCGAAGACCAGCCGCGCCAGGGTGTCCGCTCCGAGGAGCAGCAGCGCCCCGCCGAGCGCGCCGACGAAGAGGCTCCGGCGCAGGTCGCCGCCCACGAGGCGCCGCACCAGGTGCGGGACGAGAAGCCCCACGTACCCGAGAAGGCCCGCGACGGACACGGCGATCGCGGCGAGCAGACTGGCCGAGAGCGCGGCGCGCAGCAGGAGGCGCGAGCCCTCGACGCCGACGTACGAGGCGCCGTCGCTCCCGAGAGCCAGCGCATTCAGGCGATGGGCCTCCGCGCGGCTCGTCACGTAGAGCGCCGCGACGAGCACCCCCGAGAGCGCGAGCTGCGGCCAGGTCGCGACCCCGAGGCCGCCGGCCAGCCAGAGCGTGGTGATGCGCAGACGAAACGGATCCGCGCGAGCCAGCAGAAAGGTCATGAGCGCCGCGCAGAGGGCGTTGACCACCACGCCGGCGAGAATCAGCCCCACCGCCGTGAGGCGTCCGGCGCCACCACGCCCGAGGAGCACCACGACGAACGCCGCGCACGAGGCCCCCGCGAAGGCCACCACCGGCACGAGCCACCACGGCTCGGCCCCCGAGGAGAAGGCCTTCAGCACGACCACGAAGAGCCCCGCCCCCCCCGAGATCCCGAGGAGGTAGGGGTCCGCGAGCGGGTTGCGCGTCACGCCCTGGAGCAGCATCCCGGAGAGGGCGAGCGCCGCACCCACGATCAGGGCGCTGACGGCGCGCGGGAGGCGGAGGTAGAGGAGCACGTCCCGGTCGAGGCCCGCCGTGCCGCCGAGGAGCTCGGCGGGCCATCGCGCCGCGAGCTCGAGCGCTCCGGCGCGACTCCCGAAGCCGACCGCGACGTAGAAGAGCGCGGCGAGCACGCCGAGCCCGAGGAGCGCGTAGCCGAGGAGCCGCGGCCTCATCTAGGGCTCCGCTCCGCGCGGCGGCCCGCGCCCGGGTGCAGGGCGGTGAGGAGCGCCTCGAGTCCCTCGAGGAGGCGCGGCCCGGGGCGGGTCAGCAGGTCGGGGCTGATCGCCGTCACGACGCGTCCCGTGCGCACCGCGTCGAGCGCGCGCCACCCCGGCGCCGCACGCAACGCCGCGAGGGCCCGACTCTGCAGCGCCGCCGTGCTGGCCACGAGGATCACCTCGGGGCGCGCGGCAAAGACCGCCTCGGCGCTCATCGTGCCGTACGGTTTTCCAAGGCCCGCGGCCACGTTCTCCGCGCCGGCGCGACGCAGCAGCTCGTCCACGAACGAGCCCGGGCCCGCGGTCCAGGGGCGCGTCCGGTCGGAACCGTCCAGCTCCACGAACACCCGTATGCGGGAGAGCCCCCGCACCCGCTCGTCGACGCGCGAGAGCCGCGCCTCGAGCGTGCGCACCATCGCCTCCGCTCTCCCGCGCGCGCCGCAGAGGCTGCCGATGGCCCGCACGTTCGCGGCGAGCTGCGCGAAGCTCCGCGGGTCGAAGCTGGCCGCGACGAGTCCCGTCCGACGCAGCGCCGCCAGACGCCCCGGATCGCCGTGACTCACCAGCACGAGGTCCGGACGATAGCCCGCCACGTGCTCCGGCGAGAGCTGGAACGGATCCGTCGCGGGGCGCGCACGCACCTCGGGCGGGTAGTCCGAGAGGCGGTCGCGAAGCACGATGCGTCCGCCGCAGCCGAGGGCGTGCAGGATCTCGGTGTTCGAGGGCGAGAGCGAGGCGATGCGCTGCGCCGGGGCGGCGAGTTCCACGCGCAGGCCGTGGTCGTCGAGCACCGCCACGGGCGCGGGCACCGTCGAGCCCGGGGAGGGGCTCGCGCACCCGGCCCAGAGGAGCAGCGCCAGAGCTCGCCAGCGACGGAGCACGTCGGGCTACGGCGGCGAAAGCTTGATCTCGAGCGAGTAGTCGGCCGGCTTGCCGGTCCCCACGACCACGTAGTGGTCCCCGGGGTCGCGGGTGGCGGTGTGCTTGAGCCCGTTCTTGGGTTCGCCTCCGCTGCACCCCTTGAAGGTCTTGCAGTCGGGACGAACCGAGAGCTCGGCCATGGTGGCCGTGGAGGTGAGTTTCAGCTCCAGCTTCTTCCGCTCGGTGAGACGGACCACCACGACCTGGGTGTACATCTTGCCCGCCTGACAGACGCTCGAGATGTCCTGCTTGCTCGTGGAACCCTGCAGGGTCGCGTCGGCCGTCACGAAGGCCTTGGTCGGCGGACACACGTCGTCCATCCCCGCGGGCCCGATCGGTCCGTCGCCGAGCGCCCCTCGGTCGCCGGTGGCCCGGCCGTCTCCCGGGACGTTGCCGTCGCCGCCGCCGGCGAGATCCGGGAACCCTACCCCGTCCCACGACGAGACGGCGTCCCGCCGCGCCCCGCCGTCCTTCGGCGCGGGGGTCGTGCTGCCGCAGCCCACGGCCGCCAGGCTGGCGCAGAACCAGATCGTCATCCCACGTCGCATTCGCTCGCTCTCCCGTTCGAGGCGCGGCTACCGTGGCACCTTCGGGTCGCACGGGTCAACAGGCTCTTG
Source organism: Deltaproteobacteria bacterium (assembly GCA_020848905.1). Lineage (NCBI taxonomy): Bacteria > Pseudomonadati > Myxococcota > Myxococcia > Deltaproteobacteria bacterium. The sequence goes on along the minus strand of JADLHG010000016.1, from coordinate 112,022 downwards.
GCCGCTGGGAGGACGCGGCAACCCTCTCGCTGCCCCGTCGGTTCAGGGGCGTCGGTCGGCGAGCAGCGGCCAGACGAGCGCCTTCCCCGGTGGCAAGGCCGCCGCCCGGCCATCGTGGGCCGTGAAGCGGAGTCGTCCGTCAAGAAGCCAGGCCTCGCCGCCGTGCCTCTCCTGCCGCAGCCAGGCCCTGGTTCCGGCCAGCTCGAGCACGCCGTGCGACACCTGGATGCGGAGCGGGGAGGACGCCTCGGCGCGTCGTGGTCGCTCGATCTTCACCGCCCCGTCCACCAGCGTCAGCGCCCCCCGCACCCCGACGCGAAGTTGGCTGTCGGCGCTGAGGAGGAGCTCGGACCGATCGGAAGCCGTGCGCAGCGTGCAGCTCGTCGAGACGCAGCGCACGAGGTCGCCGTCGCGCCGCAGCTGACCGCTCGCCACGGTGAAACCGGGGACGGTCACGGCCTCCATCGGCTCGGCGCTCGGCGAACTGCCCGTCCGCCGCGGCCCCTGCGAGCCGCACCCCGCGGCGACGGCCGCCCCGAAGACTAGGCCGCACAGTCCGAGCACGTTCGAACGCGACATCCGTTCCTCCTTACGCTCCCAGGGCCCGCTCAAGCTGCGGGCGGATCGTTCGCAAGGCCGCCAGCGCCAGCGCGGAGGCATCCCGGAGCTCCGGCGCCCCCGGCCAGCCCCTGCCCGCCTCGGGGCGCAGGCTCTGCCCCATCCCCACCATCGCCACGGCCCCGTAGTGGGCCAGAAGCCGCGAAGGATGAGGGCTGAGCCCCGAAAGGAGCGACATCGGACCGCGCACCGCCGGCCCGCCGAGGCGGAAGTAGCGGAGCACGGCCTCGCGCATCCCATCGAGCCCCGGCTCGCCGCCGCAGAAGATCTGATAGAGCGCCCCCGAGAGGATGTCCACCGTCGTGGAGAGGGCTCGCCGCGCCCGGTAGAAGCGCTTGAGCCGCGCCGCCAGCGCCGACCGATCGGTGAGCTCGACCCCCTCGAGCGCCTCGACGAGCAACCGCACGTCGTTCAGCGCCACGGTCATCCCCGAGCCGGTCAGCGGGTGACGCAGATTCAGCGCGTCGGCCAGCAGCACCACTCCCGGCCGCGGCGGGGCCTTCGGTGCCAGGAAGTAGTTCGGCATGACCTTCAGCGTCGAGCCCGCGACGGCCTCGAGAAAGGCGGGGCGCAGGCTGCGCGGCAGCTGCGGCGCGATCCGCGAGCGGAGCCACTCGGCGAGAGCCCCTGTCCGCACCGCGGGGAGCTCCCCGGGCACGTCCGCCAGGACCCGCACGTCCGTCGGGCCGATCTGGTACGAGAGCATCGGCGACGGCTCGGTGAGAAAGACCGTCCCGTGCCCCGGGTACGGGAGCTCCACGCCCTGCAGGAGCAGCCCCACCGCGTGCGAGGCCCGCACCGGCTCGGCCCCCGTGAGCTCCTGCCGAAGTCGCGAGTGGCGCCCGTCCACCGCGCAGACGAGGTTCGCACGCGCGGCGTGCTCGGCCCCCGCGCGGTCGCGGTAGCGCACCCCGACCACGCGGCCCGCCTCCTCGAGAAGTCCGGTCACGGTCCCCTCGCAGAGCTCCACCCCCGGCGTCTCGCGCGCCGCCCGTCGCAGTCGCCCCACGAAGCGGCCGTGGTGAAACGCGAAGCCGCGCGCCGCGGGTCGCGTGCTCCCCTGCCCCCGAAGCCGCGGATAGGGGAGCGCCTGCCCCGACTCCCCCTGCACGACGGCGAAGCCTCGCACCTGCTGGGCGTCGATCCCCTCGAGGCACCCGGCCAGTCCGAGCCGCTCGAGCGAGCCGACGCCTCCCGGTTGCAGGAGCTCTCCGACGAAGAGCTTCGGGTCCCTCAGGTCGCGCTCGACGAGGAGCACGCGCCGGCCCGCGCCTCCGAGCGCCGCCCCGAGCGCCGCCCCCGCGACTCCCGCGCCCACTATCACCACGTCGTGCATCTGTCACCTCGAGGGTCGACCCGCCACTCCGGAGCGTCCGCGACCCGAACGACGTGGTCGCGGTGCTCTTCCGGCCCCTCCAGTACGCCGCCGGAGCGGTCCGGTAACGTGCGGCTACCCCGCCACCACCCGGCGCAGGCACTCCTGCGCCTGCGGGACCTGGTCCGGGCGCGAGTAGACCCGCGTCAGGCGCGCGGGCTGCGCGTAGCGTTCGTAGAGCTTGGAGTACGCCTCGACGGGCGTGGCCCAGCCGAGCGGCCGGTTGATGACGAAGATCGGCAGCGCGGCCCGGCCGTTGCCGTAGTAGCGGCTGAGCACCCCCTCGTCGCGCGCCACGAAGTGGTCCACACCGGCCGCCGTGAGCGCGTCGAGGAGCGCGGTGAGGTCGTAGCCCGTCTCCGCGTTCAGCTCGAGGATCCGACGGTAGAGCTGGCGCCGCACCATGCGCTCGGCCCACACGTTCTTCGACCGGCGGAGCACCGACCAGAACGCCACGTCGTCGAAGGCCAGGTACGCCTCCACGTCGGTCGGAATCGCGAGCTCGCCCTCGGCGTCCTCGAGGTAGCGCATCAGCATGTTGTCGAAGCCCACCGAGCTATGGTGGTAGTAGACGCTGACGAACATGTGGTAGCGGCTGAGCAGGAAGTCCTCGAAGGCGAAGATCCCGCGGTGCGACATGGCCAGGAAGACCTGGCCCTCCACCACCTGGTAGCCGAGGTTCGAGAGCAGCCACTGCTCGTCCACCTTTCCGTAGCTGACCCCGGTGTAGTACGAGTCGCGCTGCAGGTAGTCCAGGCGGTCCGCGTCGAGCTCGCCGCTCACGAGCTGCGAGAGGAGCGGCCCGTAATCGAGCCCCTCGACCGCGAGCGTCGCCGCCCGCTCGGGGTAGCGGTGCGAGAGCAGGTAGCAGATGTCGAGCGGGTCGATCCCCTGCGGCCCGAAGACGCGGCGCAGCCGGTCGGTCAGCTCCGACTCGAGGAGCAGCTTCAGCGTGTAGTCCTCGTGCGTGGCCTGCTCGTCCCGCGCGCTCTCCAGGTCGCCGGGGAGCGCCAGCGCGGCGCGCCGGGGCATGCACACCTCCGTGGCGTGCGAGAGCGGCGCGTGCCCCACGTCGTGCAAGAGCACCGTCAGGCGCACCAGCTGCCGGAGCCGCTCCCGCTCCTCGGCCGGAAGCGGCGAGCCGCCGGGCGGGAAGATCGCCTCGAACATGCGCGTGGCCATCTCCATGGCGCCGAGACCGTGCGCGAAGCGCGAGTGCGTCGCCCCGGGGAAGGCGTGCTCGGTGAAGCCGAGCTGGCGGATCCCGCGCAGGCGCTGAAAGACCGGCGACTCGACGACCTCGAGCTCGCGCGGGGTGAGCCGGATCGCCCCGTGGATCGGGTCGCGGATGTGGATCTCCTCGGCGGGGCGGAACATCAGACCGGCTGGGCGAAGAGCGTGTGCGTGGTGGCCGCGACCACGCGCGCGGTGACGAGCTCCCCTCGCGCGGGGCCGCCGGGCAGGACCGCCGTCTTGAAGCAGCTCGTGCGACCCACCATCTGCGCGGCGTCGCGCGGGTTCGGCCCGTCCACGAGCACCTCGACCGCCTGGCCCACCATCGCCTCGTTGCGCGCGCGGCAGCTCTGCTCCTGCAGCTTGATGAGCCGCGTGAGGCGCTCCCCCTTCACCTCCTCGGGGACGTCGTCGGGGCGTTCCCGCGCGGCGAGGGTCCCGTCCCGCTGGCTGTACTTGAAGGTGAAGGCGCTGTCGAAGCCCACGCGGCGCACGAGCTCGAGCGTCTCCTCGAAGTCCGCGTCGGTCTCACCGGGGTAGCCCACGATGAGGTCCGTGGTGAGCGCGTGCCCCGGCAGGCGCTCCCGGATCCGCTCCACGAGCGCGAGGAACTCGTCGGCCGTGTACCCGCGCCGCATGTCGGCGAGCACGCGGCTGCTCCCGCTCTGCACGGGCAGATGGATGTGACGCGCCACGCGCGGCAGCTCGGCGAGCGCGTCCAGCAGCCTCGGCGAGAAGTCCTTGGGCCAGGGCGAGGTGTAGCGGATGCGCGCGAGGCCCGGCACGGCGTGCACGCGCGCGAGGAGCTCGGCGAAGTCGCACCCGTCGGCGTCGTAGCTCGTGACCGTCTGACCGAGGAGCGTGACCTCCCTGAACCCGCCCGCGGCCATCTGCTCCGCCTGCCGCACGACCTCGTCGGGGGGGACGCTTCGCTCGCGCCCGCGCGTGAAGGGGACGATGCAGAAGGTGCAGAACTTGTCGCAGCCGCGCAGGATGGTGACCCACCCCGAGACGCCGGGCGCGCGCACGGGATCCACTCCCGCGTAGAGCTCGCGGCGATCCAGGCGCACGTCGATGGTCGGGTCCCGCTCCTCGGCGAGCGTCTGGTCCACGAGCGCGGGGAGGCGCCGGTACGCGTCCGGACCCACCACGAGGTCCACCCACGGGGCGCGCTTCACGATCGTCTCGCGCAGGTGCTCGGCCATGCACCCCGCCACGCCGAGCACGAGCTCCGGCCGCCGGTCCTTCAGCGGCTTCAGCCAGCCGAGCCGGCCGAAGATGCGGTCCTCGGCCTTGTCGCGCACGGCGCAGGTGTTGAGGAGCACCACGTCCGCCTCCTCGGCTGACGCGGCGGCGACGAAGCCCTCCCCCGCGAAGACTCCGGCCATCAGCTCGGAGTCCGCCACGTTCATCTGACAGCCGTAGGTCTCGATGTAGACCCGAAGCGAGCTGGGGGCGTCCACCGACGGCGTCCCGCTCAGGCCGAGAGCTCGGCGAGCGCTGCCTCGAGCTCCTCGGGACGCGCTCTCTCGCCCTGGTTCAGGCGCGCCACGAAGCCCTCGATGATCGCCTTCGCCTCTCCCTTCCGGGCCTCCGCGATGAAGCCGTCGAAGAGATGCTCTCCCGACATGGCGCGGCCGATCTCGAGCTCCTTGTTCCGCTCGGAGAGCTCCGTGTAATAGACCACGCGATAGCCGCCCGAGAAGCCGCTGTCGCGATAGATTTCGTACATGATCTTGCCGGGCTCGCTCATACACACCCTCGCCTGCGAAGGCCGCTATAACAGTCGCTCCCGCGGGCCGTCAAGCTCTCCCCCCGGCCGCGCGAGGGTCCGGGACGAGCGACATGCTCAGCGCCGCATGGTTCCAGCCGCCTCGGCGAGCCAGGCCGCGTAGTCCCCCTCGGCCCACGCGAGGTCCTTGCCCAGAGCCCGAGCATAGCGCTCGAGCTCCCCGCGACGCGCCTCGGCCGAGACCTGCCGCAGGGTGCCGAAGAAGTGCCCCCGCCCACGCTGCAGCTCCTCTCGAACCTGCGGCCTGAACCTCCGTCCGAAGAAGTGGAAGGTGTTGTACTCGACGACCACCTTGTCCCCGCTTCCCGGCGAGTACTGGCCCGCCGCCCGCAAGAGTCCCGTCAGCTCGGCCGGCCCGAGCCGCGGCGCCCAGAACTGCTCGTAGGCGATGAGGAGGTCGAGGCCCTCCGGCGCCCACCGCCTACTCGCCAGCGCGAGGATCTTCCCGAGGTGATAGAGCGAGGTCTCGGAGAAGTTTCCACGCGGCGTCCTCTCGAGGTAGCGGGTGAGCGCCTCGCGGGCCCGTTGCTGGCTCGGCGAGGCGCTAAGCTCGGCGATCAGTCGCTCGGGGGCGCTCGCCGGCCTGAAGAGGACGCGCCGGGCCGCGCTCCGCAGCCAGCTCCCCTTGGGAAGGCGTGGCGGCACGGGGCGCCCGTAGTCCTCGGCCGCGGCGGAGGCGGCCGACGCGCACAGCATCAGCCCGACCGCCAAGGCTCGGAGCGCCAGACCCATCAGTCCGTCGCCCTCCGCGGAAACTCCATGGGAGGACGACGTTGCAAGTCCGAGGCCGGACACTCCGCGGCCTCAGGCCCTGCATGGCGCACGCAACGCCGCGAGGCCTCGAGGCGTCCGACCCCGGGCCGCCGTCGCCGAGGTCAATAGACCCCACCCGTGTGCGCTCAGGCCGGTACGCTCCTTCCCGTGGGTCCACGCCGTGCTACGATGGCGGAGCCCTTCTCATCGAGAGCAACGAGCGCATGTGCGGGATCTGCGGCGTGCTGAATCTGGGACGCGGCGAGAGCCCCGACGAGGGGCTCGTGCGCCGCATGGTGGGTTCGCTCCATCACCGCGGCCCCGACGAGAACGGCGCCTATCTGGACCCGCAGGTCGCCCTCGGCCACACGCGCCTCTCCATCATCGACCTTGCGGGGGGCGCCCAGCCGATGACCAACGAAACGGGCGCGCTCTGGATCGTCTTCAACGGCGAGATCTTCAACTACGTCGAGCTGGCCGACGAGCTGCGCGCGCGCGGTCACCGGTTCGCCACGCGTAGCGACACCGAGGTGATCCTCCACGGCTACGAGGAGTGGGGAGACGCCTGCGTGGAGCGCTTCAACGGGCAGTGGGCCTTCGCCCTCTGGGACCGTCCGCGGCGTCGCCTCCTCTTGAGCCGCGACCGCGTCGGCGTGCGGCCGCTCTACTACGCCGAACACGACGGCCAGCTCCTCTTCGCCTCGGAGGCCAAGGCCCTCTTCCAGGAGCCCGCCCTCTCGCGCGCCTTCGACCCGGCGGGGCTGGCCCAGGTCTTCACCTTCTGGGCCCCGGTCGCGCCGCGCACACCGTTTCGTGCGGTGCGGCAGGTGCGTCCCGGGTGCAACCTGGTGGTCGAGGACGGTCGCCTCGACGAACGCGTCTACTGGCAGCCGCGCATGCGGGGACCGACGCCGCCGGCCGACTACGCCGACGAGCGCCGCCTGAACACGCTCGCCGAGGAGCTCCGCGCGCACCTCGAGACGGCCACGCGCCTGCGCATGACCCGCTCCGACGTGCCGGTGGGGGTCTACCTGAGCGGAGGCATCGACTCCTCGGTGATCGGCGCGCTGGTGCGGCGCTTCCACGGCGGGCCCTTGCGCACCTTCTCGCTCCGCTTCGCGAACCGCGAGTTCGACGAGGGCGCGTATCAGGAGGCGATGGTGCGCCACCTCGCCACCGACCACGCCGTCGTGGAGGTGGACTACCAGACCATCGCGGGGGCGTTCCCCGAGGTCATCTGGCACACCGAGACGCCGCTCCTCCGCGCCGCCCCCGCGCCGCTCTTCTCGCTCTCGGCCCTGGTGCGGAGCAGCGGCTACAAGGTGGTCCTGACCGGCGAGGGCTCGGACGAGCTCCTCGGCGGCTACGATCTCTTCCGCGAGGCCAAGGTGCGCCAGTTCTGGGCCCGCCGCCCCACCTCGCAGCTCCGGCCGCGCCTCCTCGAACGCCTGTACCCCTGGCTCGCCCGCTCTCCGAGCCAGTCGCAGAACCTGCAGATGGTCTTCTTCGGCCGCAACCTGGACCGCTGCCGCGAGCCGCACTTCTCCCACCTGCCGCGCTGGGAGAGCGCCGCGGCGCTCAGGCGCATCTTCTCGGCGGAGCTGCAGGCCGAGCTGGCGCGCTTCGATCCCGTCGAGGATCTGGTGGCCAGCCTCCCGCCGGAGATCCACGGCTGGGATCCCCTCGGCAAGGCGCAGTACGTCGAGATCGTCACCCTCCTCTCCGGCTACCTGCTGTCGTCGCAGGGGGACCGGATGCTGATGGGCAACTCCGTGGAGGGCCGCTTCCCCTTCCTCGATCAGCACGTGATGGAGTTCGCCAACGGCCTGCCCCCCGAGGCCAAGCTGCGCGTGCTCGACGAGAAACACCTGCTCAAGCGCGCCGCGCGCGACCTCGTGCCTCCCGAGATCCTGCAGCGTCCCAAGCAACCCTACCGCGCCCCCGACGCGCAGAGCTTCGTTCAGGACCGGCCCCTGCCGTACCTGACCGAGCTCCTCTCCGCGGAGGGGCTCGCGCGGGCGGGCCTCTTCGAGCCGGTCGCCGTGCAGCGCCTGCTCGACAAGTGCCGGAAGTCGCGAGAACGAACGCCGTCGAACACGGACAATATGGCCGTGGTGGGCGTGCTCTCCACCCAGCTCGTGCACCACCAGCTGGTCGAAGGGGCCGGCCTCGCCTCCGTGGCCGATCGAGACCTTACCCACCTCCACGACCACCGCCGGGCGCCCTGACGCCTGGGGGCGGATAAATTCTCACTCTTGACCACATTTCCGGTTGACGTAGGCAGGCACCTAAGCTAACGGTTTCGACATCATGCGGTCGTCCAGCGGTACCACGGCCCCACCCCCTCCAACGTCCCCTGGAGCCTCCGGCTCCGCTCTAGCGTCGCCCGCCGCTCCGGCCATCCCCGCCGCAGGCTTCGACCCGCAGTGCTGGATCGGCCACGTCCTCGGCACCTACCGCATCCTGGAGTGCATCGGGCGCGGCGGCATGGGGGTCGTCTACCGGGCGGAGCACGTCCTCCTCGGGCGGCCCGTGGCGATCAAGATCCTCCTCCCCGAGCTGGCGCGCCGCGCGGACATGGTCCTGCGCATGTTCCGCGAGGCCCGCACGGTGAACCAGATCGGGCACCCGAACATCATCGACGTGGTGGACTTCGTGCACCGCACCGACGACGACCCGCCGCTGGTCTACGTGGTGATGGAGCTCCTCGCGGGACAGGACCTCTGCACGCGCGTCACGCGCTCGGGACCGCTCGGCATCGACGACGCGCTGGCCCTCGCCACGCAGATGGCCGACGCGCTGTCGGCCGTGCACCGCGCCGGGCTCATGCACCGCGACCTGAAGCCGGAGAACCTCTTCCTCGTCGGGCAGCCGGACGGCACCCTGCGCGTGAAGATCCTGGACTTCAGCCTGGCCAAGGGCTTCGGCAAGCGCCGCCTGCTGGAGATGACCGAGCCCGGCAGCCCCGTCGGCACCCCCTGCTACATGGCGCCCGAGCAGATCCTGACGCGGGACGTGGACCACCGCTCGGACATCTACGCCTTCGGCGTGGTGCTCTACTACGCGCTCTCGGGCCGCGTCCCCTTCCAGGGGCGCTCGTTCGAGGAGCTCCTCCGTAAGCAGCAGCAGGCAGTCCCGCCGCTAAGCGGGCTCGACCTCCGCGTGGACCCGCTCGCGGCGGCTTTCGAGGCGCTCGTCCGTCGCTGCCTGGCGCGCGACCCGAAGGATCGGTTCCAGAGCATGGACGAGGTGCTCGCTGCCCTCGGCGCGGTCCGGCAGCAGGAGGCGCAGGTCATCCACCGGCTCGAGCCGTCGATGATCAAGAGCCGCCGCGGGGACGCCACGGTCTACGGCTTCTCGCTGCACCGTCGCGTGACGGCCTAGCCCGGCCCATGGCGCACACCCACTCGAAGAGCACCGAAGAGCACCGCCACCACGCGGCGAAGAAGGGCCCCGTCACCCTCGCCATCGTGACCGTGAGCGACACCCGCACCCCCGAGACCGACGAGAGCGGCCGCCTGCTGCGCGAGCGCGCGGAGCTGGCCGGCCACATGGTCGCGGCCTACGAGATCGTCCCCGACGACCCCGCAACCGTGCGCGAGCTCCTCGACCGCCTCGCCGCGGGACCCGCGCAGCTCGTGCTCTTCAACGGAGGGACGGGCCTCTCGAAGCGCGACAGCACCTACGAGGCCCTCGCGGAGCGGCTCGAGAAGACCCTCCCCGGCTTCGGCGAGCTCTTTCGCATGCTGAGCTACGAACAGGTGGGCGCGGCGGCCATGCTCTCGCGCGCCGTGGCCGGGGTCTACCGGGGCAAGGTCGTCGTCTGCACCCCGGGCTCTCCCGCCGCGGTGAGCCTGGCCTGGGAGAAACTCCTCGAGCCCGAGCTCGCGCACCTGGCGTGGGAGGTCGCGCGGTAGCGTCGCGATCACCACAGCGTCCGCCCGAAGGCCGAAGTGGGGCATGGCCGCTCGCGTCGTTGACACCGTCCGGACGACACCACATCCTGATAGGTGGATGCCGGACCGGAGCCCCGCAGCACCACCTCCTCCGTGGGCCAGTCTGCTGTTCGCGGTCGCAATCGGGGTCGGCCTGGCGTGCTCCGCGAGCACCCAGCCCTATTCCTGCACCAGCGCGAGCCAGTGCGCGCGGGGCGCCGAGCAGGGTTTCTGCGAAGCGAGCGGGACCTGCAGCTTTCCCGATCCCGCGTGTCCGTCGGGGCGGCGCTACGCGGAACTCTCGGGCCCCTCGAACAACGGCTGCGTGACGCAGAGGACCGACGGCGCCAACCCCGAATTCTCCGACGGGGGTCACCTCCATGGCGACGGCCCCTCGAGAGTCTTCGGCGACGGCCCCTCGGGAGTCTTCGGCGACGGCCCCTCGCGGCGCGACGGTGCAGGCAGGGATCGTGGAGCGCGAGACGGCAGCCGGGTCACGGACCAGCGCCGCTCGACCGACGGGCCTCGCGATGCCGCGCCCGAACGCCCCCCGGCTGACCTCTCCCTCGCGCCTGACCTCTGCGAGTGCGTTCCAGGCGTACGCCAAGATGGGACGCCCGTGACCTGCAGCGAGTGCGTCTCGCGAACCCCGTCACGGGTGTGCGGACTGGATTGCCGGTGGGGACCGTGGACGGCCGGCACCTGCGTCGGGCTCTGCGGACCGGCGCCCGACTGCGGCGATAGCTGCCACGCCCCGGTATGCCACGCCGGCACGGGCTGCGCCTGGCGCTGCCAGAAGTCCGGTTGCACGCCGGGAACCTGGAAGTGCTGCACCACTTCGAGCGGTCAGCCGGGGAGCAAGACCTGCAAGTCCGACTGCAGCTACGGGCTCTGCGGCGTCGCCCCCTGCTGAGCGGGACGAGCCCGTCCGCGGCCCCGGAGCCGCAGACTCGGCGTCGCGAACCGCAGGCTCGAATGGTCCCTCCTCGTGACGATTGACAGCCCAGGACGGCCACACCAAGATCATGGTATGCACCGACGTCGGAGTCGTTAGCGTTGCGACGCCTCAGCGTCCTCGCAGCCGCGCTCGGGCTGGCCCAGCTGTCGGGATGCGCCGGCAGCATGACCCCTTACACCTGCTCGAACGCGGCCCAGTGCGACCGGGGCGGCGAGCACGGGGTTTGCGAGACGACCGGGTACTGCAGCTACGCGGATCCCGCGTGCGACTCCGGCCGCCGCTACGGCACCCTCTCGAGCACGACCGCAGGGCAATGCGTCCCCCCCAGCGTGGCCGGCGCGGGGCCCGGCTTCACCGACAGTGGCGGCTCCGGCGCCAGCGACGGAGGCCCGGGCACGAACCCCTTCCCCGACGGAGGGCCGGCAGACCAGGCCCTTTCCGATTCCTCCGGGCCGCGGGACAGGGGCGCGACCCCCGACGGGTGCGCGTGTCTGCCGGGCACCCCCGAGACCGGCGCGCCTCAAACGTGCGGCGAGTGCTCGACGCAACGTCCCACGCGCACCTGCGGCGCGAACTGCCAGTGGGACGCGTGGGTGCCAGGCGCGTGCGTCTCGAGCTGCCCGGCCACTCCCCCTGCCTGCGGCGGCGGGGCGTGCCGCGGAGCGGCCTGCGACACGAGCACGGGCTGCCAGTGGGACTGTGTGAAGACCGGCTGCGAACCGGGCGTCACGCGCTGCTGCACGCCGAAGGCCGGCGGAAAGGGCGTCAAGACCTGCGGCAGCACCTGCACCTTCAGCGGCTGCGTGGCGGCGAGTAGTTGCTGAAGCGCGGCCGGGACCATCGACAAGGGAGTGCTCCTCCGATGCGCGGCGACATCGTCTATCGCGTGTACGCTCTCCACGAGGGACGGGAGCAGGACGCGTTCTTCGGCGCCTTCCCTACCCGTCCGGAGGCCGAGGCTGCGATCGCGCAGCTCGAGGCCAGGGAGCTGGGTGGCAAGAGCTGGGCCGCGCAGTACCACAACCGGGGCTTCGTCATCCGCGAGGCCTCGGTCGATACCGAATTCGAGCTCCCATCCCGCCCCAGGCCGCGCGACGTGTTCGCGGTCAAGGTCGCCGGCAGACCCGGTCCGCCCGGGTGCTGGAACACGAGCCTGGTGGAGGTCTTCCGGCGGGACCCGTCCTCGCGCGCGCTCGAGAGGCGCTGCGCCTACGAGCGCAATCACACCATGTTCCAGACCTTCGAACCCTTCCGCCAGGGAGACCGCGAGCTCGCGCTCATCTCGCGGGACTACACGCGCACGGCGGTGCTGGATCTCGCGTCCGGGGAGGTGATCGCGGAGGAGCCTCCGACGCCCGAGGGCGAAGCCGGCTCCGCGGCGCCGTTCTGTCCGGCGGGCTTCTACGTCCCCGACTGGTGGGACGTACACGACGGTTCCGTCCGTCCCGGGAGCGAGTACTGGACCAAGGACCACGAATGGCCCACCGGGGAGTTCGGGTTCGTGTGGGGGTGCGTCTGGGGCGACGACTCGTCGTGGAAGGTTCAGCACCTCGATCTGACGCGCGTGCAGCAGGGCGTGCTCCGTCGGGACGCGCGCTTCGGCTATCTTGAGCTGGCCACGCGTGGCTTCGCGTCGCCCTGTCTCGACCAGGATAACCGAGCGCCGAGCCCCCCGCCGCCCTTCGTGCGCGTCGCGAAGCGCGACGGACGGGTCCGGGTGACCTTCGCCGTCGAGATGGCCTTCGACCTCGCGTCCGGGGCGCCGGAGGAATGGCAACGCCTCCGCATCGCCGACCTGGAGTAGGGAGCCGCGTGTGCGCGCGCTAGCTCCCGACGGGGCGCGTTGATGGTCAGCTCGCAGCGCCTTCGTCCCCACGTGCCGGAGCTGGATCGGCGTCCACCGCGCGAAGGCCACGGTCCCCACCGCCCCGCTGTCTACGCGGTCCGGAGCAGCGTACCGGCGGCGGCGACTCTCACGACCCACTGCCGGTGCCCGAGCAACGGGCGGGCCAGGGCGCCCGCCGTGCGTGGATCTGCCTGCTCGACGACCTGGAGCAGCCGCGCGACCTCCTCCGGCGCCGCGCTGCGCAGCGTCGGTCCGGCGAGCTGCGCCAGCGCCCGTCCGCGCAACCGATGCGCAAGCTCGATCGTCGCTTCGAGGCGCCCCTCGTACCCAGCGGCATCACGCAGCTCGCGCCGCAGCTCCGCGTCGGACAGGTGTTCGAGCCCCTCGTGCAGGCTTGGACAGGCGAACGGGAAGAACGTCTCGTCCGTGTCCGTCGCGAAGACCCAGTCCCCGACGGTGCAGTGTGCTCGCGGCAGCGTGTGACCTGCGGTGTAGACCGAGCGCCGGAGAGCCGGCAAATGCCGCGCGTAGTCCAGCGTGACCAGGCACGCCAGGGTGCGCCTTCTCGCGTGCCGCTCCACGCTCTGCCCTTTGAGCCGCTCCGCGAACACCTGCAGGGTGGTGCGGTCTCGCAGGAGCGCGGCGCCGACCGCCCCGGCATCGGAGACGGGACGCGCCTCGACGGCCCGCCGGAAGATGCGTCGAGTGAGCGCCATCGGGGCGGCACCGTGCCGAGGCAGCGCGTCGAGCAAACCGGCCTCCTCGGCAGCCTCGAACGCCAGCAAGCCGACGAGATCCTCGCCGTCGAGCTCGCCGAGCACCTGCCGCGCCAGCGAGCGGACCTTGCCCCTCCAGTGTTCCCGCGCGAGCCACTGGACCCGTTCCCGGTGGGCCAGGCGCTCTCGCGCAGACCGCACAGCGGCATCCTGCTGCAGCGTCGTGCCCCAGATCGAGCGGTAGAGCGCGGGCCGCGACGTGATGCCGTAGCCCAGGGCTTCAAAGAAGGGGCGCGGCGCGCCATCCACGAGCCAGGGCACCGTCGTGGTCCGCAGGAGGTCGAACGCCACCTCGGCCGGCGTCTCGCCTCGCGGGAAGGAGGGTGATCGCCCCGTTCGCATGACATGCTCCTCGTGCCGCCACCTCAAGAACGCGTTGAAGCTGTCCTCGAGGACCGCCGGATCGAGCGGGTCGTCAAAGACGATCGCCGGCGGATGGACGCCGTACACGCGCGCCCGAACCAGGGCGGACACCGACTCGGCGCAGCAGGCCGGCCCGCTCTCCATCGCCTGGAGCAGCCGGCGCCCCTCGGGGTACCACCGGGCCCAGGGGCCGAGGCAGCCAGCCACGAACACCTCGTGCGCGCAGTGCCAGTCCTCGCCCCCGCGTGCGCGCAGCAGCGTGCGAGCAGCGCGGCGGAGCTCGTCCGAGTCGATGTTCGCCCTGTACGGTCCGTGGAGCGCGCCACCGCCCACCGCCGCCAGCGACTTCAAAAAGGTCCTGCGGGAAACGAGCGCCATGGATGGAGCATGGCGCAGAGGTGTGCAGGTACGCTGCACAGCGCGCTCGCCTGGACCACTGTGCAGCCTTGTTGCACGCCCCTCGGGCACGCTCAGGACATGTCGGAGAGCGAGTGGCTAAGAACACTGATCGACCGGTCGATGGATTTCGCCGGCACGTCCCCAGGGCTGCCAACGGCGCAGCTCCAGTTGCCCTTCGGGCGGGACGAGGAGCGAAGCTGGACCGTCGCCGTGGGAAGGCGAGAACAGGTCCGCCTGGACGTTCTCCTGACCCGTCGCGGCGGCCGGATGAAGCTCACCGCGCCTCTCGTTCCGGACCTGGCGCCACATGACCCTCGGCTTTGGCGGCCGAGAGATGACGACGACTACGAGTGGTGGCTCTGGGAGCACGAGGACGCAATTTCGCTGCGCCGCGCCGGCTTGTCACCCATGGTCGCGGGGCCGAGTCCGCCGACGGCTTGCTAGACCGCCGAGGTCCAGATGGCTCCCCTGGTCAGGGCCGAGCTACCGGTCGTGCAGAGCGACCTCTTGCTGCTGGCGCCGGATGCGGGTGCCGTTGGCGAGGTCGTTCTTCCGCCTCTTCGCCTGGTCGCGGACCTTCTGCATGCCGACGAGGGCCAGGTCGACGCGGCCTCTCTTGGCCCCCTCGCCCAAGCCTTCGTCGAGGTGGCGCGTCATCTCTGCTCGCTCGCCAGTCCTCGCGGCGTCGAGGCCTCGCGGTGCCCATCAACGATAATGAGACAGCTCTGTGGCGCATTTACTTTAGAGCCTCCTCTCTCGTGGCCAGCAGCGTCGCCGTCGCTGGCTTGTTAATCCAGGCCTCCGTGGGGAGCAGGCCGGCGGTCGGTGCTCGGCGGACGAAGCGTTCGAGATGTGCCGCGTAGGCAGAGCGTCGAGCACGCGTTGGCGAGCAGCGAGCACGACCGGTGGGCGGCCGAAGTGCACGTCGGCGGGCGTGAGCAAGCCGAGCGCCTCGTGGAGATGCTCGTGGTTGTACCAGCGGAAGAAGCCGCGGTGGTACGCGACGGCCGCGGCGAGGGCATCGAAGTGGCCGGGGAAGTCGGGCCGGTACTTGAGGGTCTTGAAGTGCGCCTCGGAGAAGCGGTTGTCGTCGAAGACGTGCGGCCGCGAGTGGCTCTTGGTCACGCCCATGCCGCAGCGGGGTCGCGGCGCGACGCCCGCCTCGTCGATCTGCGGACGCGGCGGCGGCTGCCCGAGGCCGGTAGCCGCCAGAGATCTCAACGCGGGGTGGGCTGTGCCGGCACAACGGCTGGTGGGCGCGCACGCTGCGGAGATGGCTGCTTCTTCCGGCGCTCCTTCGCCGCTTCTGCGGCGCGCACGTCTCGCTCGACCGACCGCCAGAGCGCCTCGAGGGTCACCGCCCGGTCGTTATGGCCTGGTGCCAGCTGGACGGCCCAATCCAGCAGGACGCGCAGCCGGGAGGCCCGCAACGCCTCGCCGCGGGCAAGCTGCCGCTCCATGGCCTGGTACCGCTCGTACGCCGGGCGGCTGCGCCGGGAGGGGATCTCCATCTCCCGGAAGGTCAGTATCAGCCGCACCTGCCGCCGAAGGTCGTCGACGAGCTGGCCGACTCGCAGCTGATGTCGCGGCTCGAGTGCCGAGAAGGATCGGCCAACCAGACCGTGCTCGCTGCCCGCGAAGACCCGCCCGATCTGGCCGAAGCCGTGACCAGGCAGGTCTTCGACGATCAGGCGCGGCCAGGTGTGGAGCGGATAGCGGGTGGAGTAGACCTCGTAGAACATGCGCCCGCCGAGGACCCGGATGCCCAGCGTCTGGCCGCCGTACGGAACCAGGTGGGCGGGAGGGTCGCGCGCCAGACCGCGCAGGATTTCCTGGCGCTGCGCGGCAACCAGCGGCGCCAGAGGCTCGGTGCGGGCCCGCGCCTTCAGGGTGGTCATGATCGGGCGCAGCTCGTCGACTCCGACCACCACGTTGAGGGACTGTCCTCGGTAATAGCCCGCGTGAAAGACTCCCACGAGCTCGAACCGGCCCGTGGCGCAGGAGACCGCGAGCACCGGACTTCCGCTGTTCCCGGCCGAGAGCTGGGCGTCGGTGACGAAGTCCCAGTGGTCCCACCGACCCTCCCGGTCCCGCTCGCGCGCGCTGACCACCTTCCCACCGTGCATCGCCTGGAAGGCGCCGAGGGGAAACCCGCGCACGCGCAGCGCGTCGCCCGCCCTGAGGGCCGCGCTCTGGCCAAGGCTGAAGGGCAGCGCCGGCAGCTTCTCCGGCGTGCGCAGCACGCTCACGTCGAGCGTCTCGTCGGCGAGCACGCGAGCCAGAGGTCTGTCGTCCTGCGAGTAGCTGTCCTCCTCGTTGTCCACGATCGTCACGGTCTGGGTCACCCGCTTGCAGCCCACGGGGACCCTCCCTCCCGGGTCCGTGTTGGTCGAGACCAGCGGCCATTCACTCACGTGCTGGTTGGTGAGCAGGTAGCTCTGCTTCGCGTCTCGGCGAAAGACGAATGCCGTGGCGTGAGCCACGGTGGTGATCCGACGCGTTTGCAGCGTTCCGTCGACGGCGTAGTAGGCGCACTGGTACACGGCGCTCGATCGAACGCAGTGGGTGTAGCGCGTCTGCTCCTCGAGGGCGCGTGCATCCTTGGAGAGGGCGATCAGGTCCGTCGCGTAGGTCCCGGCGCAACGTGCTGCACGGCTCGCGGGAGGTCCAGCGCCGCGTGCGTCCGGGTTCTGTGCGAGACCGCGCGAGCTCGGGGGAGGCTGCCCCGTCGGCCGGCTGGCCGGAGGAGCCGCGATCGGGGAAGGTGATCGATCGGCCCGCGCGACGGCGGGCTCGAGAGGCATCAGCGGGACGAGCAAGAAGATCCGCCAGCGCCCGAGGAAGTGGGGGCCGCGACACATGGACGGCACTCTGACCCGCCGCGCGCAGCGCGGTCAAGGGTTCACCGGGTCGGCGCGCTGGTTACCGCCGAGACGGAGGCCGCGATCTGGGACCCCCTTCGAGATCATGCGATAATTGCGGTCATGACCATGGATTCGTCAGCGGGGTCTCGTCGTGATGAGCTTGAGCGCGTCCTCCGGGCCGTCGCTGGCGAGCCCCTCGTCATCCTGATCACCGGACATCCGGATCCGGATGCCATCGCCGGCGCGCTGGCCCACTGGCGGATCTGCACGGCGCTCGGGGTGCCCGCCACGATCGCCCACGTGCACCCCGTGTCACACCGCGAGAACCGGGCGCTGCTCAAGCTGCTCGGCATCCAGATGAGACACCTCGCGAGCGGGCGGGACCTCGAGGCCTTCAAGCACCTGTCGCTCGTCGATTCGTCCTTTCCGGAACCATCGCTCGACCTGCCAGCCGGCCTCAAGCTGCTGACCGTGGTAGACCACCACTATGGTGAGACGAAGGTCGAGGCCGCATTCTGCGACGTTCGCCGCGGTTATGGAACGTCGAGCACGATCTACGCCGAGTACATGCAGCAGGGGCTCGCGCCGCTGACCGGAGGACGCTCCGAGGACAAGCAGGTCGCGACCGCGTTGCTCTTCGGCATCCAGACCGACACGGACGACTTCGCCACCGCCACGGCCGCAGACTTCAGCGCGGCCGCCTACCTGCGGCCCCACTGCGACCGCACCGTGCTCGAGCAGGTGGGTCGCCAGATGGTGAGCGCCGTCGCCATGAACGTCGTCTCGCTCGCGCTCCAGAACCTGGTCGTGGTGCGGAACTTCGCCCTGAGCGGCGTGGGCGTCGTGCCCGTCGCACACCGGGACGCCATCGCCAGCGCGGCAGACTACGTTCTGCGGCGAGAGGACATCGACACGATCATCGTCTACGGCATCGTGGGCGACCGCGTCGATGGCTCCCTGCGCACCAACAACCCGAGCGTGGACCCGGCGGTGTTCCTGCACACGGCATTCGGCAAGGACCGCGACGGCAAGCCCCACGGCGGCGGCAGAGAGGAGAAGGGGGGCTTTCAGATTCCCCTCGGCCTGCTCGCCGACGGCACCGACCACGGATTGCTGTGGCAGCTGGTGAGGCAGGCCGTCCATGCCCGCCTGGAGCGCGTGGTGCCGGAGCTGCGACGATCGCTGCCGACCGAGAGCAACGGGCCCTGAGCCTTGCTCGCCAAATCCGGCCAGAGGAGCCGGCGCGCTACCCTGGCAATCTGCACGACCGCCCTTGCAATCCGCACGGCCACAGCCGGTTGAACGGGCTGGGCTCCTAAGGCCAGGTCGCCAGGGCCGCTCCAAGCAGGCGACGTGCTGGTGGAACGCGGCCGCGCGCTGTGTGGCACGACTGTTGCTTTTCCTGCTCACGATCCCGCTGCGGAGGAAGCGAGCGACCGGCACCGCGACCGACCTTCGCCGCGCGAATGCCCGAGGACGGAAGGGGAGCATGACCACCACGCAAGGACCGAGCACCTCGCTGACCGGCAAGCTCTTCGACGAGCTGTCGTCGCCGCACCGTCCGCCGTGTCTCTCGCTGTATCAGCCGACCCATCGGCGAGCTCCGGAAAACGCCCAGGATCCGGTCCGCTTTCGCAACCTCGTGAAGGAGCTGGAGGCGCTGCTCCGCCCGAAATTCCCGGCCGTCGAGGTCCGCCGCCTGCTCGAGCCCTTCGAAGCCCTGGCGGACGATCGCGACTTCTGGAACCACACCCTGGAGGGACTGGCCGTGCTGGGCGGGCCCGACGTCTTTCGGGCGCTGCGGCTCGCGCGCCCCGTGAGCGAGCTCGTGGCGGTGGCCGACACCTTCTACACCAGGCCATTGCGCCGTCACCTTCAGTCGGTCGACCGGTATCAAGTCCTCGGCCTGAGCCTGCACAAGGTCCGGCTGTTCGAGGGCGACCGAGATGTGCTCGACGAGGTGGATCTTGCGCCGGGTGTGCCTCGGACCATCGAGGAGGCGCTGGGCGCAGTGCTGACCGAGCCGCATCGGACCGTCGCCTCCTATGGGGGCGTGGGCCAGGGGAGCACGCCGATGCACCATGGTCACGGGGGGCGCAAGGACGAGGCAGACCTCGACGCCAGACGATTCTTCCGCGCCGTCGATCGGGCCGTGATGGAACACCACTCGCATCCCTCGGGCCTGCCGCTGATCCTGGCCGCGTTGCCGGAGCACCATCACCTCTTCCACGAGGTCAGCCAGAATCCGCTCCTGACCGCCACGGGGATTCAGCTCAACCCGGACGCCATCTCGATCGAAGAGCTGCGCGTCCAGGCCTCGCAGGCCATCGAACCTCGGTGTCGCGAGCGGCTGACCGCCGTGGCCGAGGCGTTCGTCCAGGCACGCTCCAGGGGACTGGGCAGCGACGACCTGGCCCAGGTGGCTCGGGCCGCCAGCTCCGGGCAGGTCGCCACGCTGATGATCGAGGCCGAGCGCCAGGTGGCGGGGCGGATCCAGACGGCGACAGGACAGGTCGACGTGGACGACTCGAGCGGTCCGCAGGTCAACGATGTGCTCGACGACCTGGCTCAGCTGGTGGAAAGGAAGGGCGGGCAGGTGCTAGCGCTTCCCGCCGAGCAGATGCCGAGCCGGACCGGCGTGGCCGCCATCTACCGGTACTGACGCCCGACTCCGACGAAGGAGACAGCGCGAGCATGGTCAGTCGAGCGCAGCCTGCTCTCCCGTCCGGATCACCTCGAGCACCTCCTCGGCCGACGAGGCAGACATCAAGCGCTCCTTCACGTACGCGCTCTCGTTCAACATCGCGGAGATGATCGACTGCAACCGCTGGTGAACGCGTGGCTGACCCGCCGGAGTGAGGAGCACGAAGAGCAGGTGGGCCGGCTCGGTGGTCCCCTCGCAAACGATGCCGTCTGTCGAGAGCAGGATCATGACGAAGGGCTTCGGCAGCCCGCTCACGCGGGCCCGAAGCATGGCGACTCCCTGCCCCAGATAGCTGCCGGGCAACCGTTCGCGCGCGTCGAGGGCTCTCAGGATCTGACCGGCCGGCAGCGGAAGCGCGGCCGGGGCCATGCGAGAGAGCGCCTCGCGAACGGCAGCGATCCTCGAGGCCGCCTCTCGAACGAAGAGAACGCTGTCGCGGCTCAGCGTGTCGGCGAGGCGCACGATCTCCTCGTCCTCGAACTCGTCGCGGATGGTGCCGACGAGCTCCTCCATCACGTCTTCGAGGGTCACGATCCCCGTCCACTGCCCCTCGCTGCCGGTCACCAGGACCATGTGGCTGCGCCGACGCTGCATCTCGGCGAGCAATGCCTCGAGGGGTGTGGTCTCCGCCACGCTGAGCACGGGGCGCGCGAGCGCCGCAAGGTCGGGCGCCGCGCCCGCGTCGCGGAGGATCAGGTCCTTGACGTGCACGCACCTGCCCGCAGGCTCGGTGTCGGAGAGGATCAGGGGATAGCGACTGAATCGCGCGGCCCGGATGACCCGGAGGTTCTCCGGCCAGGGGAGCCTGGCGTCCAGCACGGGAACGCTGGACCGTTCCGTCATGGCCTCCCGGGCCGTCAGAGCCCCCAGATCGAACACATTCTCCACGAAGAGCAAACGGCGGAACGACATCAGGCCGCGCTCCTGCGACTGGTCCAGGATGATCCTCAGCTCCCCCTCGCTGTGGTGCTCGCCCCCCGCCCGGCGGTGAAGGCGCAGCAGGCGCAGGATGCCGTTGGAGAGCCGTGTGAGCAGCCACAGCAGGGGGAAGAAGAGACGATGGAAGACCCTGAGCGGCGCCGCACTCCAGAGCGCGGCCCGCTCCGCGAAGCGAATGGCGATGGACTTCGGCACCAGCTCGCCGAGCAGGATGTGCGATCCCGAGATCAACAGGTAGGAGACCGCGATCGCGAGGACCTGCCGCGCCGTGCTCCCGCCCCCTCCGCCCATGATCGCCGAGGCGGTCCTCTCGCCGAGCATGCCCAACCCCACGCTGGCGAGGGTGATGCCCACCCGGCAGACGCTGAGGTACTCGTCCAGATGACCCTGAATGGCACCGACCAGCAGGGCTCGTCGGTCACCGGCGGTGCCGAGTTGCGTGATGCGCGAGGGTCGAACCCTGACGATCGCGAACTCGGCCACCACGAAGAAGGCGTTGAGCGAAAGCAGCAACGCCAGCGCCCCCCCGAGAATCAGCAGCAGCACCGTCTCGCTCCTTTCGTGCCCAGACCACCGTGCAGGAACCGCCGCACCGAGGGCACTGACCCATGCGCCTGCAGGACCGAGGCCGGGACAGAGCTGGCGGTCAAACGAACGCCGCCGGCGCGGCAGGATAGCATTGCTGGTCTCGCCCGGCCGCGTCCATGCGGCCCCCTGTCCCCCTCGGGCAGCCACGGGGAGCGCGGCCTCCGCGCTGCACCTCGCCGGCGCTCGGTGTCTACGTGAGGCCTCGCCAGAGGGCCACCGCGAGCAGAGCCGGTGTCCCCGGACAGGTGGGGGACCGAAGCTCGCGGCGCGTTACCACGCGCCCGAGGTGTCACGCTTCCAGAGCAACGAACCGCGTGCTATGCGATCCTGACCATGGCGCCCGGCGACCTGCCCCCGATCGGCCATGATCGGACCCGGACCCCCGTGAGCCGCTCGGAGCCGGTCGCCTGGGCATGCATGCCGCGCCTCGACTCGCCTCCCGTGCGTGCCGCTCTCCTCGACGAGCGGGACAGAGGTGCGTTCGGGAGCTGCGCGGTGGATCGTGCTCCGGAACACCCGCCCTGCCCGGCAAGGCCCATCGTGCCTGAGACGCGCTGCACGTCAGAGCAGAGCTCCTTTCATGTCTCCGTCTCCGGCTTGCCTCCACGCCCTTCCGAGGTGGCGTGATGTCGGCGGTGGCGCTCTCGCCCGAGGCCGGGTACGTCTTGCTGCTCTTCGGCCTCTTCGTCGTTCCTCGGGTCCTGCAGCGGCTGCGCATCCCGGCGGCGATCACGAGCCTCGCGCTGGGCGCTCTCGCGGGCCCGGGCCTCGGGCTCTTCCAGGAGGACCCGACGATCAAGCTGCTGTCCACGCTCGGCATCGTCTCGCTCTTTCTGTTCGCGGGCCTCGATGTTGACCTTCGCGCGCTGAGGAAGGAGACCCGTATCCTCGGCGAGCACCTCGCGGTGCGCCTCCTCGCGCTGGGCGCCGTGGCCGCGGCTGCCGCCACGGCCCTCGGCATGGGCACGAGACCCGCCGTCCTGGTGGCGCTGGCCCTGCTCACGCCCTCGACGGGGTTCATCCTGGACTCGTTGCCGGGACTCGGGCTCGCTCAAGACGCCGTCTTCTGGATCCGCGCCAAGGCCATCGCCACGGAGATCGTGGCGCTGGTCGCGATGTTCGTCACGCTCCAGTCCGCGACTCCGATGGGATTCGCCCTCTCGGCGACGGTGCTGGTCACGATGATCGCGCTGCTGCCACTGCTGTTCCATGCCTTCGCGAGGTTCGTCCTTCCCCACGCGCCGAAGACGGAATTCGCCTTCCTCCTGATGGTCGCGGTGGTCTGCGCCCTCGTCACGCGAAAGCTCGGGGTCTACTACCTCGTCGGCGCCTTCGTGGTAGGGATCGTGGCCCAGCGCTTCCGCGAGAAGCTGCCCGCCATGGCGTCGGAAAAGATGCTCCACGCCGTCGAGGCCTTTGCGTCCATCTTCGTCCCGTTCTACTTCTTCGGCGCCGGACTCCTTCTGAAGCGCAGCGACATGTCGTGGACGGCGCTCCTCTACGGCGCAGGCTTCCTCGCCACTGCGGTCCCCTTGCGGCTCGCGCTCGTCGCGCTGCACCGCCGCATCCGTTTCAGGGAGCGCGCGCGAGAGAGCCTTCGAGTGGGCATTCCCATGCTTCCCACCCTCGTCTTCACCCTGGTGATTGCCCAGGTGCTTCGCGATCGTTTCGAGGTCTCCTCGGACGTCTTCGCGGGCCTGATCCTCTACGCGCTGGTCAATACCGTGATCCCTTCGCTGTTCTTCCGCAGCCAGACGCCCGAGTTCGAGACTCCGGAGGCTCCGCTCCTCACGGAGGACGAGGAGGAGAGACTCTTGCGGGACGGCCCCGCCACTGGGCCGGCTGGACGAGCGCGCGGGGCGAAGGAGGAGGAGCAATGCGACAGATCCTGAGTCGACTGGTCGACCGTTTTGGCCCGGACACCGTCGGTGACTGGCTTGCAAAGATCCTGCCCAAGATGATCATCGCGGCGATCGTGCTGGCCGTCTTCTACGGCCTGTGGCGGCTCGTGGACCGAGCGAGCCGCTTGCTCGCCCGCAAGGCGGCTCTGGACCGCACCGCGATGACCTTCATCCGGACCGTCGCGCGCGTGGGAATGATGACCCTCGCCCTGGTCACGGCGCTGTCCGAGCTGGGCATCAACACCGGCGCGTTCGTCGCGAGCCTCGGGATCGTGGGCCTCACCATCGGCTTCGCCGCGCGAGACACGCTGTCGAACGTGATCAGCGGGCTCTTCATCTTCTGGGACCGGCCCTTCGTCGTCGGGGATCTGATCGAGGTCGACGGAAAGTACGGACGGGTAACGGACATCACGCTGCGCTCGACCCGCGTGGTGACCCCCGACGGGAAGATGCTCGCGATCCCGAACACCGCCATGGTGAACACCACCGTCGCCTCCTACACCAACTTCCCCGGTCTCAGACTGGACATCGACATGACGGTCGGTCCCAGAGAGGATCTGAGCCGGGTACGCGCGATCTTCTCGGAGTTGGTAGGCGCGGACCCCCGGTTCCTGACCACCCCTCCGGCGGAGATGGTGGTCACCGCCGTCAATGACTACAACCTCGCACTCCAGTTTCGGGTCTGGCTGGCCGACGAGAAGCAGCACATCGCGGAGCGTTTCGCCCTGCGTGAGCGACTCCTTGAGGCGCTGCGGGCGGCGCGGGTCGAGATGCCGCTGGAGACCCTCCAGCTCGCGCCCGTGGAGCTCAGGCAGACGCTGCTGGCGGGGACGCCGCCGACCTGAGTGACACGGCGGGGGAACCGTGTAACCTCAGGGACGGTGGCCCTCCAAGGGCCGCCAGAGGGGGCTGCGGAGATGCGGGTCAGAGGCGGCGACGGAGGGAAGTCGGGCCAGGCTCGAGCCGCTCGCGCCCGCCCGAGCATCCGCCTCTCGCGCCTTTTCGCTGTCGTGCTCGTCCTCGGAGCTTCGGGAGAGCCCGCCACGGCGAGAGCCGAGCGGCCGGAGGACGGGGGGCCAGAGCCGGGTCCCCGGGCCGAAGCGGGCAAACCCAGGCCAGCCGTGCCCACTCCCGACGCAGGCGCACGCGATGCGGGCCCACGCGACGGGGGCGGCACCTCGGGCGAGGCCTCCGCGGGTGCATCCTCGCAGCCGACCGAGTCTCCATGGGTCTTGGCGACACGGAAGCTGACGGGGCACATCCGAGACCTGATGGCCGAGCGGCTCGATCTGACGGTCGATCCCTCCAGCCTGTTCGAGGTGGCGCTGGGAGATGAGGCGGCGATCCGCGTCGAGGCCGAGCGGCTTCGGACGATCCTCGCGCACGCCGCGCGCATCCCGGCGGACGCCGGGATCTCCGACGCCACCGTCGCCGGGCCTTCGCGGAGGGCGCGCCCGCGGCGAGGGCACGATCGCCGCCGTGACGCCGGTGCTCCTCCGGATGCGACCCCGCACGAGCTACCGCGAGACCTCCCGGCCTCACTCTGGGCCGCCAGAGTCGAGCTCGACCGCGCGCGACTGGATTTCCTGGTGCTTCCCAGGGCGCGCCGGGAAGAGCTCCTTGGACGCCATGCAGCGCGACAACGGGGCGCGGGGGCGAACAAGGAGGCGGCCGAGATCAGCGCGGCGAACCGACGTGCGCTGGCCGCGACAGAGGAACGCCAACTCGCCCTCTCGATGGCGCGGAGGGCTCGTAGCGAAGCCGAGCGCCTCGTCGCGGAGGAGCGGGCACGCCTGCTCGACGTCGCGCGCGAGCAGGCCGAGCTGGAGGGGCGGATCGCCCGCGAGAGCCAGGCTCTCAAAGAGCGAGCCGACAAGACGCTGCTTCTGCTGCGAGAGGTGCGGGAACTGGAGCAGACCAGGAAGAATGGCGCCGGCGCCGACGCACTCTACGCGAACCTGCGCGCCTGGGTGCGTGCCACCCGCGAAGAGGTCGCGGCGGCGCTGGCCGCGCCGCGACGAGAGGTGCCCGGCGCGAGCGACGATCGGCTCGCCGGTCTCGCCGTCGACGTCGATCGGCAGTCGGTGGGTCAGACGCGCGCGACGCTGGAGAAGGCGGCCCGGCGTCTGCGCGTTCTCGCGGAGCGGGCCCGGTGGGCGCGAGTCCACGGCCTCCACGCCGAGATGCTCGCGCTGAACGACGCCCGGCTGCGTCTGCTGCCCCAGCTCTCGGCCTCGAAGCGGAGTGCGATCACGGGCTTCTCCGAGGTGGGCCGAGAGCAGGCAGGAGCCGAGCTCCGGCAAGTGACGCTGGTGCTCCGCTATCATCTTCAGGCGACCCTGAGATGGCTCGCGGCGATCCGGGGCGGCCAGGGCTCGGAGCGCAGCAAGTCGCTGGTCACGGTCAGTCTGATCGCGGTGAAGTGGTTGTTTTGCTTCATCGCCCTCTTCTGGTGGCGTCGACGCGCCGAAGCGGTCCTCGAGGGCGCGCGCGAGCGTCTGCACGAGAGAGATCGGCACGCACGACGCGCCGGGGAGAGCTGGCGCACGCGAGGCATCCGGTACCTCCTTCACGTGCGCCGGCCGCTCGAATGGCTGCTCCTCGGCCTCACTCTGCTGTGGTTCCTCCCGCCAGAGGCGAAGGACCTGTTCGAGGTCGAGATCCTCTTCGTGGTGGTGGGCTGGATCCTCGGCGGGTCGCTCGCGGTGCTCAGCATCGACGCGCTCGCGGGGCAGGTCGAGGCCCGCGGCGCGCCCCGCTCAGCCACCTCGGCGCTCCGGTTGCGCTCGCTCCGGCTCACCGGGCGCACGGTGGTGGTGGTCGGATTGATCCTGGCGATCAGCCAGAGAATCGTCGGAAAGGGGACGATCTACAGCTGGGTCTTCTCGACCTGCTGGTTCGCCGTTCTCCCCGTCTTCCTCGTGATCATCCGCTGGTGGCGCCAGGTGATCTTTCAGCGCATGGCACGCTTCCGCACGCGACGGGCGTTCTTCCGCTGGGTCGACGCGCATCAGGCCGGCTGGAGCAGCCTTCCCGCTGCGGCCATGGGCGGCGCCTACCTCTTCGTCCACGGGGCGAGTCGCGCGGCACGCGCGTGGGTGGGCCGCTTCGACGCCACCCGTCGCCTGCTGGCGTACCTCTTCCGGCGCGGTCTGAAGAAGAAGGCTGCGGAGGGAGCGCTCGTCTCCTTGAAGCCCCTCCCCGAAGAGCTCTTCCAGAAGCTATCTCCTGAGGCGCCGCCTCGGAAGATCCTCGTCGACCAGGACGACAGCGTAGAGAAGGTCCTTCGACGAATCAAGGCGGACGGAGGAGGAGTGTACGTGGTGATCGGCGAGCGCGGCAGCGGAAAGAGCACCGTCCTTCGGCGCGCACGCGACGCGCTGACCGCCGTCTCCCTGGTCGACTGCCCGATTGCCGGCCTCGACGCGCTCCGTGCGGAGCTCGCCCGCGCGCTGCGGCTCGAGGATGGGGCGACCCTGGACGAGGCCGGCCAGGTCGCCAATCGAGCCGGGTCGACCGTCGCCGACTCGGCCCTCGTGATCGACAATGCGCACCGGCTGATCCATCCCCAGATGGGAGGCCTGCAGGCTTTCGACGCGCTTCTCGAGGTGGCGCGACGCAACAGCTCCTCCTGCGCCTGGGTCCTGGCGCTCGACGCGACCATCTGGCGCTTCTTTCTCCGGGCCCGCGGTGAGCGACCGACCTTCGACGACGTGATGACCCTGCCGATCTGGCGCGAGCCCGACGTCGTGGCGTTGCTGCAAACGCGGTCCCGCGAGGCCGGAATCGAGCCACGGTTTGATCACCTGCTCGAGCAGCTCCCCGGCGACGCCGACGAGATCGAACGAGAGGAGGCACTCGCCCGAACGGAGGCGAGCTATTACCGCATGATCTGGGACTACTCCGCCGGCAACCCGGGAGTGGCGCTGCACATGTGGCGACGGTCCCTCGGCGTCGACGATGAGGGCACGGTCTTCGTCAAGCTCTTCAAGGCCCCCGACACGGTGGACCTCGAGAGGCTTCCCGACGACGTCGTCTTCGTGCTCCGCTCGGTGCTCCGACTCGAGCTGGCGCTGCCCGCGGACCTCGTGCGAGCCACGATGCTCCCCGATGCCCAGGTCGCGAGCGCTCTCCGCTATGGCCTGGCCCGAGGGTATTTCGAAGACCTTGAGGGCCGATACCGCGTGACCTGGGGCTGGTACCGCGCCGTCACGCGTCTGTTGCAGCGGCGCCACCTGCTTCCCGCCAGCCGTTGACCGTCCAGAGGAGGAACGCCACCATGAAAATCGCGCGCTGGACCGCCGCGCTGAGCGCAACGGGGCTCCTGGCTCCTGCCACCGCATACGCTCAGGAGCTCCCGGACCTCGGCAAGCTTGCCGGAGCGGTACGCTGGGGCGGCGTCGCCTTCTCCGTGCTGATCATCGTTGGCGCGATGATCGCGCTGCGCATCGTCGGAAACGTCTCGGATCGTCTGGCCAAACGCTTCACGAACCGGCGCCCCACCGTCCAGAAGCTCGAATCCATCACGCGCTTCATCATCGTGCTCACCACCGCCGGCATCGCCCTCGGTCTGAGTGTCCGGCTCGAATCGACGGCCGTGACAGTAATCGGCGGCGCGATGGCCTTCGCCGTCGGGTTCGCCATGCGCGACCTCGTGGCCGCGTTCATCGCCGGGATCACGATTCTCTTCGATCGGCCCTTTCAGGTCGGTGATCGCGTCGGCTATGCAGGCCAGTATGGGGACATCATCAGGATCGGGCTCCGCAGCGTGCGGATGAACACTCTCGACCACAACGTGATCACCATCCCGAACAACAAGATCCTCACCGACGTCACCGCGAGCGGGAACTACGGCGCGCTCGAGATGCAGGTCCCGATGGACTTCTACGTCGGCATCGACCAGGACGTGAAGCGCGCCGCGGAGCTGATCCGCGAGGCCTGTCTGGTGAGCATGTACGTGCATCTCGACCGGCCCGTTCCGGTGCTGGCAAAACAGCTGATCGTCGAGAATTACTTCGCCGTCCAGCTCAAGGCCCGGCCGTACGTCTTCGACTGCAAGTACGAGAAGGACTTCGAGACGGATGTTCATTTTCGGGTCCTCGAGGCCTTCGCGGCCCACGGCATCCTGCCGCCGGGAGTTCTTCATCGACGAATGACCGAGGGGCTATCCCGCGCGCCGGCCGTGCGTGACTGAACGCCGGCACCCGTCGGCTCGAGCGCGTCACGACGGGAGTGGTCTCCCCCGGGCGGAGCGGCTGCTGGAGCTCTCCCCGTAAAGCCCATGCAGTGTCCATCCTGACGAAGACCCTTCCGGCAGCCTCGTCTGCCAGCCACGTCCTCGCCCACGAGCTCCTGCCGGTCGTCCGCCCGCCGGGGCAGGCGCTAGCGACGGTTTCACCCGTTCGTGAGCTCTCGCGCAAGGTGCGCGAGGACCCCGCGCGCCACCCTGATGTCGTCCGCCGGCACTCCTCGTAGCGCTCGTCGCACACGCTCCTCGACGGTGCCCGCGCGCGCGCGATCGGCGAGCTCCCCCTTCGCCGTGAGCTCGAAACGGGCCCGGCGCCGGTCGCTCGAGTCAATCATTCGCCGCAGCAAGCCCGACCTCCCCAGGCGGTCCAGCACGCCGGTCAGGGTGCTCGGATGGACATGCAGCACCCTGGCAATCTCGCCCGCAGTGGCCTGCGGAAACTGTCCCACGACGCGCACGGCGAGCCGCTGCGGGCCTGTCAGGCCAACGCGGCGCTTCATCTCCTTGGACGCCTTGCGCAGCGCGTGGTCCACGGCCCACAGCGTGCGCATGAAGCCGAGAACCTGTCCGAGACCATCGCCGTCCCCTCCGTCGCTGCTCGTCACCCTATCTCCTCGAGATGCGACCGTCGGGTCGCAACCTGTTCTATGTACCATTGGATATCGTTGCACTTCAAAACATATCGTTTGACTCGCAACTATATTGCCGCTACGCTACAAATCGTGATGGATAGCGTGCACGAGGGGTGGGAGGACGCCGCCGTCCCGGAAGATCCCGCTTCCGACGACGCGTCGTCGTCGCTCGTCCGTGGCCTGGCGGACTCGTTCGACGGGCATCGGATCTGGCTCAGCGAGTTCAACCGGGCGCTGATCTGCCGCCTTCCCGTAGATCCAGGCACGCAGCCCGGTAGCCGGTGCCCCTTCACACGGTGGAGCGATCAGCCGACGCCATGCGACCCGCGCCGAAGGGAGCAGCTCGCGACACTCACGGCCCTTCACGAACAGGTCCATCGAGAGGCTGCGAGGCTCGCATCGATGATCGGCGCCAGTGGGTCCGTTCGACCCGAGAGCTACGACAGGTTCGTCAGGCTGTCGCGTCGCTTCGCGCAGGAGTCCCTCGATCTTGAGCGAACGTCACGTGACCACCTCGCCGAGGTTGACGCGCTCACCGGGCTCTTCAACCGCCACTCGATGTGGCGCCAGCTCGAGAGCGAGCGCGCACGAGGGGACAGATCGGGACACCCCGTGTGCGTGGCAATGGTCGACCTGGACGGATTCAAGGGGATCAACGACCGATACGGACATCGGCTCGCCGACGCGGTGCTGAAGTCCGTGGCCCGGCGATTCGAACGCGACCTTCGACCGTACGACCTCGTGTACCGCTACGGAGGGGACGAGTTTTTGGTGTGCATGCCGGAGGCAACACCAGGCACAGCGCGCGGGGTGCTTCGGCGACTGACTCACCATCCGGTCCTGCCGGACGGGACGTCGCTCACCGCGTCGATCGGAGTTGCAACTATGAGCGCCGCGATCCCCGTGAGCCAGTCCATCGACCAGGCGGATCGGGCGGCCTACGCGAGCAAGCGCGCCGGGGGCGGGTGCGTCGAGGTCTGGCCCGCGGGGATAGACATGCCAGAGGAGAAGGCGATGCATGCGATCGAGGGCGACATCCGCGCGCGAATCATCTTCGTGGCGACGGATCTGAGCGAGGCAGGAAACGAGGCGCTCCGCCAGGGAGACGGAAGGGCGAGAGACACCGAGGCGCGGCTGCTGGTGTGTCACATCGTTCCCAGCCTGATGCGGGTGAACATGCTCTTCCCGCACCGGCATGCGGAGCAGCGCGCCGCCCAGGCGCAGCTGCAGGAACGAGCCCTGATCGCGCTCGTCGAGCGCACGTGCGAGGTGACCGGCCGCGAGCCTTCCGACTTCACCGCCGTCGTGGAGGAAGGGATCCCCTATGCCGGCGTCGTCTCGAGCGCAGAGAAGGCGGGTGCCGAGCTGATCGTCGTCGGCAGTCGCGGTGCGACGGGTCTCTCCCGTGTCCTCCTGGGCAGCGTCGCCGAGCGCATCGTCCGTTACGCCCACGCGCCCGTCCTGGTGGCGCGTCGCGGGCCAGAGACAAGAACGATCCTGGTCGCCACGGACCTGTCCGATCCGTCTCTTCCAGCACTGACCGCGGCCGACCGCGAGGCTCAGCGCAGCGGCGCACGACTGATCGTCATACATTGCCTCGAGCTGACCAATCTTGTCGCCGTACCGGAGTACGGTGGGCTGCCCCCGCACGCTATGCCTCCGATCATCCCCGAGGGCGCGCGCGAGGTCGCGATGGAGCGCTTGGCCGGGGCGCTGGAACGCCTCCACCTCGAAGGAGACCGCCGGATCGTCGAAGGGTTTCCTCCCACCGCGATTCTGTCGACCGCCGAAGAGGTCGGCGCGGACCTCATCGTCCTCGGAACGCGCGGGAGGACCGGGATTCGGCGTGTGCTGCTCGGAAGCGTCGCCGAGGACGTGCTTCGCCGGGCGAAGTGCTCGGTCCTCGTGGTCAGGCTTGCAGAGGACGCGAAGACGCCGCCGAGCTGAGCTCGCTTCGGGGAGGACTGAGCGCTCACTGTGCGCCGTCGGGGGGGGCCAGGGTCCGCCTCCACATCCCCTCTCGGCTGAATCGCGCGAGATCAGTAGTCCCCCTTCAGATGACGGTCAGCAGCCTCCTGGAACCAGGGGAGGAGTGTCTTGTGCAGGGTCGTGGGACGATCCTGTTCGACTTCCGGCTGCTGCATCCTCGCCCTCGCGCGGATCGCCGGTCACTACACCGCCGGACGCACGCGGCCGTACTCCCTGCCCGCGAGGCGCGCGCTGCCGATCGAGGTGGGCCGCACGCTCGAGCTGGTGCTGCGCCAGCGTCGCGTGGGGCCCGGCAACCTGGCCCAAGGGCTCGTCATCCTCGATCCGACGATCAGCTCGTGGCCGGTGCTCGCCGCGCTCGAGCCGGCGCCGTACGCACAGGCTTTCGACGAGAAGGACGCGCGACTCTCTCCCTTAGGCCGGAGCACAGGAACGCACCGGGGATCGTAGTCATGAACCTGGGGAGCCAACCTGCTGCGGTAGACTTCGTCTATGTCCGGAGCGACGGTAGCGAGACGCTGCTGGCGGGGAGGTCCATTCCAGTGGGGGGCTACGTGCTTCACAACCACCGTCGAGATGACGGCCTGCATGGACTACCGGACGGTTGGGAAGGCGCGCTCATCGCAGGCTGCACGAACGGTCAACCGATCGGGGGGTACGAGAGCTTCACCCGCCTGGACGCCAACTGGGCGGTGGGGGACACGCTGATGGCCCAGGGCGCGGTGGGGTGGCCCTGACCCTTCGCGGCGCACGGGACCTCGTTGATCGGCCGGTGAGGAGCGAGGAGGGGGGCGGCTCTCGAGAGGTACGTCGAGAAGATCCGCCGGCCGGTGTGGGCCTCGGGTCGAGCAGGATGACCGGCCTGGCCCATGCGACATCGATCGATTGCAGGCGCGACGATCCCTCCGTACGAGACAGGCGTGCGGGTTTACTGCGCAGCCCCCTACCCCGGCTCCTGCTGCGTCGCGCAGTGGATCGTGCCCAGCCCCCAGACGAGGTCGACGCAGTGAATGCCCACCACCTCGCGCGACGGAAAGAGCTCCGCGAGCAGGTTCAGCGCCAGACGATCGTTCGGATCGTTGAAGGTGGGCACGAGCACCACGCGGTTCCCGACGTAGAAGTTGGCGTAGCTCGCGGGGAGGCGTTGCCCGCGAAAGACGAGTGGACGGGGCATGGGCAGATCGATTACCTCGAGCCGCCGGCCGCGCGCATCTCGCGCCTCGCAGAGACGCGCGCGGTTCTCGACGCACACTGCGTGGTTCGGGTCGGCGGGGGCGTCCTCGCGGCAGAGGAGCACGCGCCCCGGCGCCACGAAGCGCGCCAGGTCGTCGATATGCCCGTGCGTGTCGTCGCCCACGATGCCCTTCTCGAGCCAGAGCACGCGCTCCACCCCGAGCGCCTCGCGCAGCACGGCCTCCTGCGCCTCGCGCGCGACGCCGGGGTTCCGCCCCTGCACGCGGTCGAGCAGGCACTCCTCGGTGCAGAGGAGCGTCCCCTCTCCGTCCACGTCGATCGCGCCTCCCTCGAGGACGAAGCGCGCGCCGTCGGGTCGCCGCGGCTCGAAGACCGCCGCGCCGGCCGCACCCGCGATCGCCGCGCCCACCTGCGCGTCCAGCTTGCAGTTGTTGTACTTGGCCCAGGCGTTGAAGGCCCAGCAGACCGCGGCCACCTCCCCGCTCGCGCGGCGCACGAAGGAGGGCCCCGTGTCGCGCACCCACGAGCGGTCGGTCCTCACCTCGAGGAAGTCTACCTGCGAGAGATCCGCGCCCACTCTGTCCAGCACGCGCGTCGCGGCCTGCTTCAGCGCCGCGTCCCCGACCAGGATCCCCACGCGCTCGCCTCGCGCCAGGTGCCGCACCATCTCCCCGTAGACCCACGGGAGCGGTGCAAACTTTCCCGGCCAGTCGGCGGCGTTGTGCGGCCAGGCGAGCCAGGTGCGCCGGTGCGGAGCCCACTCGGCGGGCATCGCATAGCCGAGCGCGTGCGGGCTTCGCTCGAGAGGCGCTTTCGCAGGGCGGGCCACGGGCTACTTCGAATGCAGGTAGCGGCTCGAGAGCGGGCCGTAGGCGTCGATCCGCCGATCGCGCAGGAAGGGCCAGTGCTGCCGCACAGCCTCCTGATACGCGAGGTTCACCTCCACGAGCAACGTCTCGGGGGTCTCGCGCCCCGCCTCGGCCAGCACCACACCGAAGGGGTCGCAGACGAAGCTGCCGCCGAAGAACTCGATCCCCCCGCCGGCGGGTCCCTCGTGCCCCACGCGATTCACCGCGCAGACATAGACCCCGTTCGCGATGGCGTGCGCCCGCTGGATGGTGCGCCAGGCGTCCGCCTGCGCCGCGCCGAACTCGGCCTTCTCGCTCGGATGCCAGCCGATGGCCGTCGGGTAGCAGAGGAGCGCCGCCCCCTCGAGCGCCGTGAGACGCGCCCCCTCCGGAAACCACTGATCCCAGCAGACCAGCGTGCCGACCCGCCCGAAGCGCGTATCGCAGGCGCGAAAGCCGAGGTCCCCCGGCGTGAAGTAGAACTTCTCGTAGTAGAGCGGGTCGTCGGGGATGTGCATCTTGCGGTAGACGTCGGCGATGCGCCCGTCGGCGTCGAAGGTGACCGCCGTGTTGTGGTAGAGCCCCGCGGCGCGCCGCTCGAAGAGGGACGCCACGAGCACGATCGACAGCTCCTTCGCCAGCGCCCCGAGCGTCTCGGTCGTGGGCCCGGGGATCGGCTCCGCCAGGTCGAACTGCGCGTGGTCCTCGGTCTGGCAGAAGTAGAGCGACCGGAAGAGCTCGGGGAGCACGACCATGTTCGCCCCGCGGGCCGCGGCCTCGCGGATGGCCGCCACGGCGCGGTCCAGGTTCTCCGCCGGACGCGAGGTCATTCGAAGCTGCAGGGCCGCGAGCTGAAAGGTTCGTCCAGGCGACATGGGGGCAAGATCTACCGAGGGCTCGCGCGAAGGCCAAGCGCTATTTCAACGGAGCCCGGCGGGAGGGAGCGCGGCCAAGGTGGCCAGATCTACTTGTAGACCACCCCTTGCAGGCAGAGCTCCACCGCGTGGATCGCCAGGCTCGCCGCGCCGTAGCTATCCGGGTAGAGCCGGTAGCCGAGGAGCCCGGCCTGGTCGTTGACGCTCATGAAGTTGGTCCAGTCCACGCAGTACCAGGCGTACGGATACACCGAGACGAGCCCCGAGACCGTGTCGCCGTGGATCGGGCTCCACGGGCGAAACTTCGACGAGGTGCCGGTGCTGTAGGAGCGCGCCTGGATGCAGAGGCTCCCCTTCGTGAAGGACTGGATGCCGTCGAAGCTCCAGCGCACCCGCACGTAGGCCGACGAGGAACCGAGGTGCAGGCTCTGGTTCTGGTCCACGAGCTGGCTGTCAGCCCAGACGGGGACGACCTCCCACCAGGCCGTGGAGCGCAGCCCCCACGCGTCCAGCGTGGCGTAGGTCCCCGACGGACCGAAGTGAAAGCGGTAGGCCGCCACCCCCTGGCCGGTCACGCAGGGCGGCGTCGCCACGCTACCGCTGTCCCGACGAGGCGCCGCATCGGGGCTCGGGCCCACGTCGCGCCGCACCGCCGCATCGGGCGCGCTCGTCAGGTCCCGCCGCACGGCCGCATCGGGGCTCGGGCCCACGTCCCGCTTCCCCGCGGCATCCCGCGCGCTCCCCACGTCCCGCCTCCCGGCGAGATCCGCGCCGGCAGACCGCCCGTCCCACACGAAGTAGTCCCCCGCCCCACCGAGGTCGCGCTCCGGACTCGCCTCCTGCGCCCCGTCGTTCGCGCCGGCGTCGTCGCGCGACCCGAGCTCGCCACCGGACCCGTCGGAGACCGAACCCGCTTCGAGGGCCCCGCCGTCTGCGGGCCCTCCATCGCCACCTACTCCCGGCGTCGCCGAGTGACACGCCACGAAGAAGCACGCGGCAAGGCACGCGCACGCAGGTCTCGTCATCTGGAAGAGGCTCCGCGTCATGCTCATGCATATACGGTGAGGAGCCACCGTCCTGTCGCGAAAAAGATCGGGCTACTCGTCGCTCGGTGGATGGGCTCGCCGGATCACTTGACCGGCCGGTAGCCCGCCCAGGCCCGGACGCAGACCGAGCTACAGGAGAGCACCTCGCTGCCGAAGAAGTGCGCAACGAGGTGCGACAGCACCGCCACGCACCTCGCACCGTGCGTATGCCCCGCCGAGCCGAGCCGCGTCGCCCGGAGTGCCAATCGCTCGCTGGCGCGATCGGCCACGCCCGCCGCGCCCCCGAGCAGCGCGAACCCCAGCAGGCGCCGGCCGCGCCTCGCCCGAAGGGGACCTCGCCGCACCAAGGACATTTCCCCCATCATGGCAGGAGCCACGCCACGTCCGCATCCGCCCAGGGGACGAGAATGTCGGGATCGCCAAGACCTCTCCGGGTGCGGCCCCCCCCATGCCGGAGTCACGAATCCCCACCCCTACGTCCCGAACACCGGCTACCGCAACGCGCCGGCGCTGCACTCAGCCGCCCTCTGCGCCCACCGGGGAACGCCCTCCCTGCGCCTCGACCAGGTCTCGAAGCCTCTCGATGACCCGCTGTGCCGTCGCCAGGGCCTCGGGTGGGATCGTCGCCGCCAGGAGCTCCGCCGACCGCTCCACCGGCCCCACCACCTCGCGATCGACTGCCCGGCCGGCTGCCGTCAGCCCCAGCACCACTCGCCGTCCGTCCCTCTTGCCGCGTCGCCGCTCCACGAGCCCCCGCCTCTCAAGTCGCCCCAAGGCCGCCGAGACCGTTCCCGCGTCGAGAGAGAGCTGCCGCGCGAGGTCACCTGCGGTCATGCCCGGGAATCGTCCCACCCATCGGATCACCACGCGCTGTTGCGCCGTCACGCCCGCCGTTCGCTCCAGCGCCCGCGACGCTCTCTCCATCGCGTGATTCAACCTGGAGAGGCTCCGCAGCAGCTCCCCGGCTGCTGCGAGGCTCTCCCCTCCCCCCTTCTCGGTCCCCTGTGTCATCCGCGCCTCACCCCCCGCCGAAGCGTGGCCAGCCGCCGCAGCAACACATCCACCTCTCGCTGATCCCGCAGGAAGTATTCCGCGGACGAACGCCTCGAGCAACCGACCCGGATGGAGAGCAACCGGCCTGGCTGGTCCAGCGCGAACACGTCCTCGTCCGTGACGTCGTCCCCCACGTAGATCGCGGTGTCGGTGCGTGCCCGCGAGCGCAGTCGCACGAGTGCGTCCCCCTTGTGCGGGGCGCCCTCGGGGATCAGGTTCACGACCAGCTTCCCGGCAACCTCCCGCACCGGGTGGAGCAGCCTCGGCACTGCCGCGTGGATCGCCGCACGTGCGGCCCGCTTGTGCCGCGAGCGTCGGTAGTGCACCGCGAGCGAGAACTGCTTGTCCTCGATATCGACCCCGGTGAATGCAGACAGCTCCGCCTCCAGCTGCGACCGGATCGCTCGAACCTCTCGGGCAAATTCGGGCAGGCCCTTGCCGGGCTCCATGCCGTGGTTCCCCACGACGAATGGCACTCGTAGCCCACCCACCCGGCTCGAGACGTCGGTGAGACCGCGTCCGGAGATGATCGCGCAGGGATAGAGCTCGCACACTTCCGCCAGCAGCGCTCGCGTACGCTCTCTCATCCGCGCCGCGTCCCGGTCCGTCACGATCGGTGCCAGGGTGCCGTCGAAGTCGAACGCCAACAGCACCCGCGACCACGCGAACTGAGCAAGCACCTCTCGGTTGGCAGCCGCCAGCACGTGCTTCATCGGCCGACAGTCAACACCCGGGAGATCGTCGAGGAGAGGCGCCCCGTGAGCCGCTCTCGACGTCGCACCTCGGCGGCGTCGATCAGCATGCGCCCTGCCCATCGGTAGACGTTGAACTCCGCCACGATCCTGCGCATCGATCGCATGCGCTCTCGCTGCTCCGCAGGCGGCATTCTGAGGGCCGTCGCCAGCGCTTCGCTCGCCTGCCGGATGTCGTATGGATTCACCACCAGGGCCTCGGTGAGCTCTCGCGCCGCCCCCGTGAACTGACTCAGCACCAGCACCCCCTGCTCGTCGTCCCGCGCGGCGACGAACTCCTTCGCCACGAGGTTCATGCCATCGTGGAGACTGCTCACGTAGCAGAGGTCGGCCGCCCGGAAGTGGCGAAACACGGCGAGCGGCTCGTGATGCGTGCGCAAGAACGCGATCGGCCGGTAGGCTCCGGAGCGCCAGCGCGCATTGATCTCCTCCGCCAGCGTCTCGAGACGGTCGTTGAGTCGCTGGTAGCGCTCGATCTTCGTACGACTAGGCGCGGCGATCTGGACGAAGACGAATCGTCCACGGAACTCCTCGTGGCTCGCCAGGAGCGCGTCCACCGCCAGAAAGCGCTCCTCGATCCCCTTGGTGTAGTCCAGCCGGTCGACGCCGACGCCCAGCAGGGCGTTGTCGGACAACTCGAGCTCCTCGCGGACAGAGCGCCGACACTCCTCCACGGTCGGTACGGTCGCCATCCGGCGCACAGGCCACTCGATAGAGATGGGATAGGCACGGACCAGCGTCTTCCGCGGCCCCTGGACCACGGCGAATTCCTCTCGGTCGATGCGACTCTCCATGAAGGCGTCCACGGAGTCGATGAAGTTGTTGCAGTGCTGCTGGGTGTGGAACCCGATGATGCTCGATCCCAGAAGACCCGAGAGCAGCTCCTCCCTCCACGGACAGATCCCCATGCGCTCCGCGTTCGGCCAGGGGATGTGCCAGAAGGAAAGGATCGTGGCCCGCGGCAGGCGCTCGCGGATCATCCGCGGTGCGAGCGCGAAGTGGTAGTCCTGCACGAGGACGATCGGGTCGTCGGTGTCCGCCTCCTCGCAGACCGCATCCGCGAACCGTCGGTTGACGGCGACGTACTGTTCGTAGTCCTCGGCGCGAAAGATCGGCCGGGCGTGGGCGAGGTGACAGAGCGGCCACAGCCCCTCGTTGGCCAGCCCGTAGTAGTAACCAGCCTCTTCCTGAGGGGTGAGCCACACGCGCCGCAGGAGGTACGACTCCTCGCCCGGCGGCACGCGCACGTGTCCCGCCGAATCGGCCACGTCGCGGTCCGCTCCGCCACTACCGTGCGCCACCCAGACGCCGGAGCAGGCCCGCATCACCGGCTCGAGCGCCGTGACGAGCCCGCTCGCGGGATGCACGACGCGCACCCCCGCGCCGTCGCGCTCGTGTATGTACGGCTCGCGGTTCGCGAGGACCACCACGCGCTCCCCGTGAAGGTGCTGCTTCAGGGTGGCCCTCAGCCGGTCGGGGCCCCAGGCTCCTGTTCGCACCTCGGCCTCGCGGTCACGCGCCAGCTCGTCGACCAGCGCGCGCACGTCCCGCGCCAAGGGCTGGAACTCCTTGCTCCCATCCCCCGCGATGGCGCTGCGGAGCTCGCGCGCCCACCTCCGCCAGGCGAGACGAGCCAAGCCGAGCGTCAGCACCGAGGCGGAGACCGCGAGCACGAAGAACATGCCGAGGATAACGTTCCGCGTCGTCGCCTCGCGCCGCTCGACGTAGCTCAGATCGTGCACCAGCAGGAGGACGCCCAGTGGGACACCGCGAGGCTCGATCCGGGTCGCGCTGAGCTGAACCCGCCCCGACGGAAGGGCGGTCGTCATGGCCCAAGCGACGTGCGCGCCGCCCGACTCCCGGTCCATCGCCTCCAGCGTTTTCCGGCAGCCGAACTCGTGCGGATAGGCCTCCGTGGAGGCCAGCAGCACGCCGTCAGACGCACACGCCGCGGCGCCCATGATCCGTTCGTCCCGGGTGATATCCGTCAGGATCGCCGTCAGACGCTGCTTGTCGGTCGTCCAGTGCGCCGCGAGGCCCTGCTGGGCCGCGGTCACCGCGAGCTGCGCACGCAGCTTCAGATCCTTTTCCAGCCACTGACGGGTCACGCCAGTGAGCGCCAGGAAGACGAGCCAGGCGAGGAGCGCCAGCCCAGCCAGCAGCAAGCCAAGGAATCTTACCGCGCGGGGAATCACGAACGACACGCTAGCACACACTCATTGGATATCCAACCATCTCGTGCTACGGTCTCTAGCCATGACGCTCTCGGAGCTGGGTCTCATAGGCAATTGCCAGGTCTCGGCGCTGGTCCGTCGCGACGGAGCCATTGTCTGGTCCTGTTTTCCGCGCTTCGATTCCCCACCTATCTTCGCCGCTCTCCTCGACGACGTCGCCGGTGGCACGTTTTCGATCGGCCCGGCCGACGGTGCCACGGGCACGCAGCGCTACCTGACCAACACAAACATCCTCGAGACGAAGTTCTCCGGCCCAGACGGCGAGTTTCGCGTCCTCGACTTCGCCCCGCGCTTCGTCGAGCACCAGCGCAGCTTCCGCCCAACGAAGCTCGTGCGCGTGGTCGAGCCGCTCTCCGGCACCCCTCGCATTCGCGTCGTGTGCGACCCGATACGGGGCTGGTCGCGCGGCCGTCCACGGCGAGAGCTCGGATCCCACCACGTCGCGTTCTGGGGCTACGACGCGGAGCTCCGGCTCACCACGGACGCGCCGATCTCCTACCTGGACGGCGTTCCGTTCGCCCTCACCGAGCGCGAGCACTTCGTCCTCGCCTGGGGTGCGCCCGTGGAGGAGCCCCTCGAGCCGCTGTGCGACCGCTTCCTCCGGGAAACCGAGCGATACTGGCGGCAATGGGTCAAGCACTGCGACATTCCCCCCGTCTACCAGGAGGAGGTCATTCGTTCGGCGCTGGCCCTGAAGCTCCACTGCTTCGAGGACACCGGCGCGATCGTGGCGGCCCTCACCACTTCGATTCCTGAGGCTCCAGGCTCCGGCCGCTGCTGGGACTATCGCTACTGCTGGCTCCGTGACGCGTACTATGCGCTCGGAGCGTTCCGCCTGCTCGGGCATTTCGAAGAGCGGGAGCAGTTTCTGCACTTCCTCCTGAACGTGGCCGCGTCCTCCCCCGAGCTGGACCTCGCGCCACTCTACCGCATCGATGGCAAGGCGGACCTCGAAGAGCAGGTCCTCGACGCGTGGCCCGGTTTTCGCGGCGAACGCCCCGTGCGCGTGGGCAACGCGGCGGCCGCGCACCGGCAGCACGACGTCTTCGGTGAGATGGTCCTGGCGCTGACGCCCCTCTTTCTCGACGCACGGTTTCAGGAGCACGTGACGCTCCCGGTCGTGGACCTCGTCACGCGCCTGGCCCGCAAGGCTATAGCCGTGGCCGGGCAGCCCGACGCCGGGATCTGGGAGTACCGCTCGGGCTGGCGGCCCCAGACCTTCAGCACCCTGATGTGCTGGGCCGCCGCCGACCGGATGCACCGCATCGCACAGCGGCACCGGCCGAATGACGCGAGCGAGTTCGAGGTCGCGGCGGCGCGACTGAAGCAGGAGATTCTCACCCACGCGGTGGATCCCCTGCGCGGTTGCCTCGTCGCAGACTACGGAGGAACCGAGGTCGACGCGGCGCTCCTGCAGGCCGTGACCTTGCACCTCGTGCCGCACGAGTCACCCCTCTTGCACGCGACAGTGGACGCGGTCCGCGCGGATCTCGCGCACGCGAGCTGGCTGCGGCGGTACCGGACGGACGATGGCTTCGGGGTGCCGGGCGTCGCCTTCATGCTCTGCACCTTCTGGGAGATCGAGGCGCTTGCACGACTCGGGCGTCTTGCGGAGGCTCGCTCCCTCATGGAACGGGTTCGTGCGATCCGCGCCCCCCTCGGCCTGCTCTCCGAGGACGTCGATCCCGCGACAGGCACCATGTGGGGAAACTTCCCGCAGGCCTACTCGCACGTGGGCCTCATCCACGCGGCCTTCGCCGCCTCTCCGCGGTGGTCCGAGGTGGGCTCATGACCGCGACCCGGGCCGACGGCGCAGCCCCGCTGCCGCCTGCCCCCCCCGGCTCCTGGGAGCCGCTCATCCGGCTCGCTCGCTTCGCGCGGCGCCCACTCGACAGGTTCCTCAAGATCGAGGCCGCGAGCGGCATCCTGCTGCTCCTGGCGGCGGCGGTCGCGCTCGTCTGGGCGAACTCACCCTGGGCCGGCAGCTACCGCGAGCTCTGGCACCTGTCTCTCGGCGTGAAGCTCGGGCCGTGGTCTTTCGAGCGCTCGCTCGACTGGGTCGTCAACGACGGCCTGATGGTCATCTTCTTCTTCGTCGTGGGGCTCGAGATCCGGCGCGAGCTGCACCACGGTGAGCTTTCCAGCCCCCGACGCGCAGCACTGCCTGCCATCGCGGCCCTCGGCGGGATGGTCGCTCCGGCCCTGCTCTACCTGACGATCGCGGGGGCCCCCGCCACGCGCAGCGGCTGGGGCGTGCCCATGGCCACGGACATCGCTTTCGCCGTGGGGATCCTCACGCTCCTCGGACGGCGGGTTCCTGCATCGTTGCGTGTCCTCCTGCTTGCCCTCGCCGTGATCGACGACCTCGGCGCGATCATCGTGATCGCCGTCTTCTATTCCTCGGGCGTCTCCATCGCCGGCTTTGTCGTCGCGGCGCTCGGCATCGGCTGGATCCTGGCCATGCAAGGGGTGGGCGTCCGCACGAAGCTCGCCTACGTCGTCCCGGCGCTGGTGGTCTGGGGCGGCACCTACGCAGCAGGGGTTCATCCGACGATCGCCGGCGTCATCGTCGGACTGCTCACCCCGGTTCGGGCCTGGCTCGGCTCGGAGGGCTTCGCCGAGAGTGTCGGCAGAGAGCTCGAGTCCCTCGGGCAGACCTCCCCCGCGACCGTCTCCTCTCACGACCTCGCCCAGCGGCTGCGACGCGTCGACCTCGCGCGCCGAGAAGCGATGTCTCCGGCGGAGAGCCTCATCGAGTCGCTGCACCCCTGGGTTGCCTTCGGCGTCATGCCTATCTTCGCGCTGGCCAACGCCGGTGTGTCCCTCGGCGACCTCACGCTCGGACCCGAATCGACTCGGGCCGCGCTCGGCACCGCGATCGGGCTCGTCCTCGGCAAGCCCGTCGGGGTCCTCCTCTCCGTGGCTCTCGCCCTGAAGCTCGGCGTCGCGGTGCTTCCGTCTGGCCTGACCTGGCGCCACCTGACAGTGCTCGGCGTCGTGGCGGGCATCGGCTTCACCATG
The DNA here is from genome assembly GCA_020848905.1 of Deltaproteobacteria bacterium. Classification (NCBI taxonomy): domain Bacteria; kingdom Pseudomonadati; phylum Myxococcota; class Myxococcia; species Deltaproteobacteria bacterium. The sequence goes on along the minus strand of JADLHG010000016.1, from coordinate 70,086 downwards.
GCCCTCTTCATCGCCCAGCTCGCCTTCGCCCAGCCCACGCTCCTCGTGGGAGCCAAGCTCGGGATCCTCGGCGCCAGCGCTGTGGCCGCCATCGGCGGGCTCCTTCTCGGCCGACTGATGCTAAAACCCCCACAGGGCGCAGCGGCGGAGCGGTCGGCGGACGAGGCCGAAGCCGCACTGTCGACCTGACGCGCGCGAAACGTGGGAGTGCGACCGACGTGGGACACCTTGCGCTGCTCGAACAGCTCGCGATCACGGCAGGGCTCGCCGCCCTCGTCACGGTGCTGCTCGCCAAGGCGCGCGTGCCCACCGTCGCGGGCCTGCTCGTGGTGGGGGCCCTCCTCGGCCCCTTCGACCTGGGGCTCGTGCGCAACGCGGAGGCGATCGAGACCCTCGCCGAGCTCGGGGTCGTCTTCCTCCTCTTCACGATCGGGCTCGAGTTCTCCACCGACCGGTTGCGCCGCGTCCTCGGCAACGCGGCGCTCGGCGGGCTGGTCCAGGTCCTGACGACGCTCGCCGGCGGCACGGGCATCGCCACACTCCTCGGCCACGACCTGCGTCGCGCCACCTTTTACGGGCTCGCCTGCGCCCTCTCCAGCACGGCCATCGTGCTCCGCGCGCTCGGGGACCGCGGAGAGGTCGACGCCCCGCACGGCCGCTTCACCGTCGGGACGCTCGTCTTGCAAGATCTCTGCGTGATCCCCATGCTTCTCGTCGTCCCGGCCCTCGCCGGCAAGGGCACCGCCAGCGCGACGGCGCTCGCCCTCGGCTGGGCTCTCGCCAAGGCCGCGCTCGTGGTGACCGCCGTGCTCCTCGCCGCGCGCCTCCTCTTGCCGCGTGCACTCCGCTTCGTGGACGCCGCGCGCAGCCGCGAGGTCTTCCTCCTCGCGATCCTCACGGCCTGTGTGGGGACCGCCTGGCTGACCTCGCTCGCCGGTCTCTCGCTCGCGCTCGGCGCTTTCCTCGGCGGCATGGTGATCGCCGACACGGACTTCCAGCACCGCGCGATGGGGGACATCCTGCCGCTGCGTGACGCCCTGATGAGCGTCTTCTTCATCTCTCTCGGCATGCTCTTCGACGCGCGACTCGTCCTAGCGCGACCGGCGGCCGTCGGCGGTCTGCTCCTCGCCCTGCTCGTCGGTAAGGGCGTGCTCGCCGCCCTCGCGGCGCTTCTCGTGCGGCTCCCCGCGCGCTCCGCCTGGCTCGCCGGGCTCAGCCTCGCGCAGTTCAGCGAGTTCGGCTTCGTGATCCTGAAGCTCGGCCAGGCCGCGGGGCTGACCGACCGCTCGACCTCGGGGCTCATCCTCGCGGCCGGGATCCTGAGCATGTTCTTCACCCCCTTACTCATCGCGCTCGGTCCCCGGATCACTCTCGCCGAGACGCTGCTCGCCCCCCTCGCCCGCTGGCTCCGCGCCCACAGCCTTCCCGAAGGAGGCGGGGTTCCTGCTACCGAGGGGCACACCGTGATCATCGGCTACGGCCTCGCGGGGCGCATCGTTTCACGCGCCCTCGGGGCCACGAACCTCAGGCACATCGCCCTCGAGCTGAACATCGAGACCGTGCGTCGGGCCCGAGCCGCCGGGGAGCCTGTCGAGTACGCCGACGCCACGAGCCCCGAGGCCCTCGCCCACGCGAACGTGGCCGGCGCGCGCGCCGTCGTGGTCGCCATCAACGATCCACAAGCCGCCCTTCGCGTCGTGGACACGCTGCGCCGGGTCGCCCCGGAGGTCCCCCTCTTTGTGCGCACCCGGCACCTCGCCGAGAGCGAGCGACTTCTCGCGCTCGGCGCCACCGACGTGATCGCCGAGGAGGTCGAGGCGAGCATCGAGATCCTCGTGCGGCTCCTCCGCCGCCTCGAGCTCCCACGCAACGTCATCGACCGCCGCGTCGAGGCCGCGCGCGAGGAGCACCGCACCTCCCGCCGCGAGGTCTCCGTACCCCGAGCCACCCTCGCGGAGCACGAGGCGCTGGCGCACCTGAAGATCGAGAGCCTGCTCGTAACGAGTGACAGCCCCTGCGCGGGACGCACCGCCCTCGAGCTGGACCTGCGCCGGAGGACCGGCGCGCTCGTCGTGGCGATCCGGCGCGAGGGGAAGCTCCTCGAGCATCCGGGGCCGCAAGAGCCGCTGCGCGTGGGGGACGTGGTCTACCTGGTTGGATCCCGGGAATCGATCCGCGACGCGCTGGTCCTGCTCGGGGAGCCGCCACCTCCAGGCGGCCCCTGAGCTCTATCGGGGCGCTCGCTTTGCGGCCTCCTCACCCTCCTCGCGCGAGAAGAGCCTCTGGCAGGCGCGGCAACGGTATCGTTCTCCCCGCGGCTTGCGAGCGCGCGCCTGGACCTCCCCGCAGTGCGGACAGGCCAGACGAATCACCGAGGCCGTGGCGGAAGCACCGATCATCGTGAGCACCCCAGACAGTATGTCCCACCTCACCCGCTGTACAAGGCCTGTCGCGGGGTTGGAGGAGGTCCGGGGGCCGAGTCGCCCGGTGAGGCAACCGTTATCTCCGGCCCAGGCGTCTCGGCCTCGCGGCCCCGGGGGCCCATGGCGTTGCCGGGGAGGAGCTCGTGCGGAATGCCGGCTCCTGCCCGCAGATTGCAACGGCTGCGGCGCCGAACCTTGGCGTCGATCCTGCTGAAGAACGGCTATCTGGTGCGATTGAGCGCGTCTTGACCGCCGGGGCCTTGGGCCTCCACGTGCTCTCGCGCCGCGGTCCAGGTCTTGCCACTGCCTCCATCGAGGGTGGCTCAGTCCGAAGAGGGGAGCGATGGGCATGCAAAGCTGGCAGATCGCGCTGTTGGTGGTGGCCTCGGTTTTCGTCGGGATGTGGATCCCGGTTAGCTTGCAGCTGTTCGCCACCCTGCGCGCTGGGCAAAGGTTTCTCAAGACCATGGGTAGCCGCGGCGAACAGACTCTGGCCGAGGTGTCCACCACCGTGGTCGCACTGAACGAGACCATCGCCGAGGTCAAGGAGGTCGCCCACGCGGCCGCCCAGATCAAGGATTCGATCCGCATCATGTCGTCCATCGGTGCCGCCGTTGGACCCGCCGTGGTCGCGCTCGTCCGCGCGCTCCGCGAGCCGGCGGCAGAAGCCGAAGACCCTGCGGGGGGAAACGGAATATCGGCCGCAACGGAGCCGTCAGCTCCAGCGCAAAAGGAGCGTTCGCCATGACAAGTGAAGGAATGAATGGACAGTCGAGCAATGGTCGGGCGGGCTACAGTGGGACCTCGCTCTTGCTGATGTTCGCCGGTGGGGCGCTGGCAGGCGCCGCGGTCGCTTACCTGGCCCAGGCCGATAACCGCGCGCGCGTTCGTTCCTTCGTCACGCGCACGCGGGGCAAAGTTGGTCATTTCCCGCAGGCTGTCCAGGAGGCCTCCCACGCGGCGAAGGAGGCCTTTGTCGAGGCCTACGCGGGCCAGGGTGAGGAGCCAAAGGCCGTCTCGGCGAAACACCATTAGGGAGAGCGACGGCCGGCTTCGGGCGTTTCAGACGAGCATCACGGCATCGGTCCAAACGCTCGAATGAGGGCAGCGACGTCGCCACCACGCCGTCGTCTGGGGACGCGTCGATCCCGACACCGGAGAGCTCGTCATGCACGAGAAGCAGGAGCAGCGAGACACCGAGGACGGCGACATCATCGATGACCTCTGCGAGCTGACGTTGCTGAAGGGGGGAGTGGTCTTCGAGATCGCCAGGAGCGTCCTCCTTCGTGGCTCACCGGTGGGCGCGGTCTGTCGCTACTGAGGTCGGACGCCGTGAGCGCCCCGACGCCACACGCAGCCGCGCGAGCTGTGACCACGGGTCTCTCTGACCCCCCTCCGGCGTTCACTGAGCCGCGGGGAGGCGCGGCGACGGTCCTGGCGACCTGCCTGCTGATGATCGGAGCCACGGGGCTACTCGACCACGTGATGGGCGTCGAGTTGCGCCTCTACCCGCTCTACGTCGTGCCGGTTGCGCTGACCGCCTGGAAGCTGGGCCTGGCTGCAGGACTCATCGTGGCGCTGCTGGCCCTGGCGGCCTGGGCCGGCTCACATCTGCTGGCTGGTCAGAACTTCCCGGCCTGGGCCTGGGCCTTCAACGCCGTGGCGCACCTGCTGGCCTTCGCCGTGGTGGTCTTCCTCGTGGTGTTCCTGCAGCGAAGCAGGGCGACCGAGCGCCGCCTGGCCCGCACGGATCCCCTCACGGGGCTCTTGAACGCCCGCGCTTTTTACGAGATCGCGACGGCGGAGCTCGGCCGCCAGCAGCGCTATCCCCGTCCCGTGACGCTCGCCTTCGTCGACCTCGACAACTTCAAGGAGGTCAACGACCGTTACGGCCACACCGTCGGAGACCTGGCGCTCCTCGAAGCGGCGAACGCCATGCGCGCGGCCACGCGCGCAACGGACACCGTGGCCCGCCTGGGCGGCGACGAGTTCGCCCTGCTCCTGCCCGAGACCGACGTCGCCGGCGCGCGCCGACTGCTGCGAAGGCTCGGGACGGGCGTCGCGGAGGCCATGGCCGCGAGCTCCTGGCCTGTCTCGTGCAGCATCGGCGCCGTCACCTTCGATGCGCCACCCGATAGCGTCGACGCGATCATCACGGCGGCCGACCAGCTCATGTATCGCGTGAAGGCCGCGGGGAAAAACGCGGCGCACGTCGAGCCGTTCGCGGCTATGCAGCTCCCGGAACGCTAGCGAATAGCTCGTCCTCCGACTCTGGCGCCCCACGCAGCGGCGATTGTCTTTTGCGGGCGATTGATCTAATGAGAGACGCCGAAACGAGGAGCCCCCGATGCGCGTTTTCGAAACCATTCTCGAGGCTGTTGGACGCACCCCGCTGGTCCGCCTGCGCAAGCTGGTGGGACCCGAGGACGCCACCGTGCTCGCCAAGTGCGAGTACCTGAACCCCGGCGGCAGCGTGAAGGACCGCATGGCCATGCACATCCTCGCCAAGGCGGTGCAGACCGGGCAGCTCAAGCAGGGGGGCACGATCGTCGAGAACACCTCCGGAAACACCGGCGCCGGAATCGCGCTCTGGGCCGCGGTGAACGGCTTTCGCTGCGTTTTCACGATCCCCGACAAGATGTCCACCGAGAAGGTGAACACGCTCAAGGCCATGGGCGCCGAGGTGGTGGTCACGCCGACCAACGTCCCCGCCGACTCCCCCGACAGCTACTACGAGACGGCCAAGCGCATCGCCCGCGAGACGCCGGGTTCCTTCTACCTGAACCAGTACCACAACAAGCTGAACATCGAGGCCCACTACCGCAGCACCGGCCCCGAGATCTGGGAGGACACCGAAGGCAAGATCGACGTCTTCGTGGCCGGCATCGGCACGGGCGGCACGATGAGCGGCGCCGGCAAGTACCTCAAGGAGAAGAATCCCAAGGTGCAGAACGTCGCCGCCGACCCGGTGGGGAGCGTCTTTCACAGCCTCTTCAAAACCGGCCAGATGTCCAAGCCCCACGTCTACAAAGTGGAGGGGATCGGCGAGGACATGATCTGCGGCGCGCTCGACATGTCCGTCATCGACGATATCCGCCAGATCGACGACAAGCAGTCCTTCGTGGCGGCGCGAAAGCTGGCCCGCCAGGAGGGGCTCTTCGCGGGCGGCTCCTCGGGCGCGGCGGTGCACGTGGCGGTGCAGGTGGCCAAGGAGCTCGGCAAGGGCAAGACGGTGGTGGTCGTGCTCCCCGACGGTGGGAAGAGCTACATCTCCAAGTTCTACTCCGACGAGTGGATGATCGATAACGGCTTCATGGCGCGGCCGGAGACCTTCGGCACCGTGGCCGACGTGCTCGCGGGCAAGGCCGACCAGACTCTGCTCACCGCGTCGACCGGGATGGGAGTGGGGCAGGCCATCGCGACGCTCAAGGAGCGCTCGTTCAGCCAGATGCCCGTGGTGGACGCGGCGGGCCGCCCCGTGGGCATGCTCCACGAGCTGGACCTCCTCGACGCGCTCCTCGAAGGACGCGCGACCAAGCAGTCCCCGGTGGAAACGGTCATGCAGCCGCTGAACGGCGTGATCCTCTCCACCGCGCCGGTGAGCAAGCTCCACGACATCCTGGCCCAGGGGCTCGTGGCCGTGGTGCGCGACGGCGACAAGCTCACGGGCCTGCTGACCAAGATCGACCTCATCGACTACATCTCGAAGCGCACCGCCGCCTAGGACGAAGGACATGTCGAACGATCGCACTCCTACCGGCGGCTTCGGCACGAAGGCCATCCACGCCGGGCAGCGCCCCGACCCCACGACGGGCGCGATCATGACGCCCATCTACCAGACCTCGACATACGTCCAGTCGGGGCCAGGCGAGCACCTGGGCTACGAATACGCGCGCACGCAGAACCCGACCCGCGAGGCGCTCGAGGGCTGCATCGCGGCGCTCGAGGGAGCCGCGCACGGGATCGCCTTCGCCTCGGGCTGCGCCACCACCGACGCGGTGATGCACCTGCTCGACGCCGGCGACCGCGTCGTCTCCGCCGACGACGTCTACGGCGGGACCTACCGCATCTTCGACAAGGTCTACCGCCGCCACGGGCTCTCGTTCGATTTCCTCGACCTCACCCGCCCCGAGAACCTCGTGCCGGCGCGCTTCGCGGGGACCAAGCTCGTCTGGCTCGAGACCCCGACGAACCCGATGCTGAAGGTCATCGACCTCCGCAAGGTGGCCGAGCTCGCGCACCAGGCGGGGGCGCTCCTGGTCGTGGACAACACCTTCATGACCCCCTTCAACCAGCGCCCGCTCGAGCTCGGCGCCGACCTCGTCGTGCACTCGACCACGAAGTACCTGAACGGCCACTCCGACGCGGTGGGGGGGATCGCGCTCACCTCGAACGCGGAGCTCCACGCGCGGCTGAAGTTCCTGCAGAACGCCGTCGGTGCCGTGCCGTCGCCGAACGACTGCTTCCTCGTGCTCCGCGGGCTGAAGACCCTGCACGTCCGCATGGAGCGCCACGAGACGAACGCGCGCGCCCTGGCCGGCTTCCTCGCCGAGCACGCCGCCGTGCAGAAGGTGATCTACCCGGGCCTGTCGAGCCATCCACAGCACGCGCTCGCCAAGGCGCAGCAGACGGGCTTCGGCGGGATGATCACCTTCGTGGTCAAGGGCGGGCTCCCCGCGGCCCGCGCGGCGCTGAAGGCCTTCCGCGTCTTCGCCCTCGCCGAGAGCCTGGGCGGCGTCGAATCCCTCGTCGAGCACCCCGCGATCATGACCCACGCCTCGGTGGAGCCGCACCTGCGCGCGCAGCTCGGCATCGACGACGGCCTGATTCGCCTGTCGGTGGGGATCGAGGACCTCGAGGACCTCCGCGGCGATCTGGCCGCAGCGCTGGCCGCCGCAGAGCGGGTGTAGTCCCCGCGACGTTCTACGGGCTCGGCTGGGCCGTCGGCTCGGAGTTCTTGAACCGGTAGGCCTCCCCCTGCTTGTAGACCGCCGCGATCTGGCTCACCCAGGCCACGAGCCGCCGGCTCCCGCTCTGCACGACGAAGAAACGCGCCTTCTCCTCCTCGACGATGGAGCCGTGCAGCACCACCCCGTTCTTGAGGATCACCTGGTCGGCCGTCTGCAGGACCGGCTGCTCGGACCCCCGCCACACGACCTGCCCCACCTCGCGCTTCTTCACCGCGCGCACCTCCCCGAGCCGCTCCAGGATGTAGTAGCTGCGGTTGTGCGCCACGACACGGCAGGGGACGCGCACCCCGGAGAGGAGCACCACCACGTCCTCGTTCGGCGCGGGGCACTTCGGACACACGCTCGTGATGGGGCTGAACGGCGTGAACCCCGCCGAGAGCGCGCTAAGAGGGACCAGGAAGAGCAACGCACGCAGGGATCGCGACGACATCGGGCAACTCCGCTCTGCAACGCGCCGCATGGTAGCAGTCCCTCGTACCCGGTCACAACGAGGGACGCTCGAGCCGCTGAGCGAGCGCGAGCCGAAACCCTGCGTGAGCCTTGCACCGCCCCGCGCCCGCGTGGGATAGTAGCCGTTGCCTCAATGACGCGATCATCCCGCCGATGAAGCCACGGGGACCACGCCCATGAGCCTGACGCTGAGCTGCCCGCAGTGTGGTCGGCGCTTCGCCGAACCCGCGGACCGTTGCTCCGTCGACGGCTCGCCGCTCTACGGGCCGGAGGTGCTGGCCCGCGTGGGCGCCAAGCTCGGCAACTACGACATCCAGGGGATCCTGGGCGAGGGGGGGATGGGGGTCGTCTACCGCGGGGAGCACAGCCTGCTCGGCAAGCCCGTGGCGATCAAGGTCCTGCACGAACGCTTCGCCCGCCGCAAAGGGGCCGCGGACCAGTTCCTCAAGGAGGCTCGCGCCGCGAGCCGCATTCGCCACCCGAGCATCGTGGACGTGACCGACTTCGGCACGAGCCCCGACGGGTCGGTCTATTTCATCATGGAGTACCTCGAGGGAGAGAGCCTCGAGACGATCCTGGCGCGGCAGGGGGTGGTGCCGATCTTCAAGGCCGTGAACATCGTGCGGCAGATCGGACACGCCCTCGCCGCCGCGCACGACCACGGCATCGTTCACCAGGACCTCAAGCCCGACAACATCTTCCTGACCAATCGGGAGGGGCGCCGCCGCGTCGTTCGCGCGGTGCAGAACGACACCGGACGCCAGTTCGTGGTCGAGGCCGAAGGGACCTTCGACTTCGTGAAGGTCCTGGACTTCGGCGTGGCGCGCATGATCGCCGACAAGGCGCCCTCGGGCTGGAGCACCAAGACCGGCATCATCTTCGGCACGCCCCACTACATGTCTCCCGAGCAGGCCCGCGGCGAGGCGGTAGACGGCCGCAGCGACGTGTACGCGCTCGGCATCCTCTTCTACGAGATGGTGACGGGGACGGTGCCCTTCGAGGGAGACGCGGCGCTCGACATCCTGAACGGGCACGTCTCGGGGAAGGTGGTCCCCCCGGGCGAACGCAATCCGCGCGTCCAAGTGGACGAGGGCACGCACCGCACGATCATGCGTTGCCTCGAGAAGAAGCCCGACCGGCGCTTTCAGACGATGGACGACCTGGTCGAAGCGCTCGCCGACTGCTTCACCGACACGGTCTTCCTGCGCGATGCCCACCGGCTCCCCGGGGCCGTGGAAGCGGGGATCGTGCCCCCGCACGTGCCTGATCGGCCCGACGAGCTCCCCCTCCCCGCGGGAGCGAGCAGCACCGGGGCGGCCGCCGCGCCGCCGCGCCCCGCGAGTCCGCCCTCCCCCGCAGTGGTCGCGTCGCGCCCCGGCGCTCAGGGAGGCCGGACGCCCAGCTCCCGCCTGACCGACGAGCTGGCCGAGCTCTTCTCGGCCACGAATCCCTCGGGCGGCTCGCCCGGCGCGCTCCCGTCGGCGAGTGCGCGCGCGGTCGTGCCAAACACGCCGGCTTCGACGGCCACTCCCCCCGAAAGGGAGGCGCCGCCGCTGTTGCCGCACGGCACGGGCGGCATCACCGCGGGCCGCCATGCGGTGATCGGCACCCCTCGCTCGCGCACGGGGAGCGGTCGCGACACGGACATCGGCATCGGCACGCTCTCCGACGAGGAGACCGTGGAGCAGCACCCCACCTCTCCCGTGAAGAAGAAGACCCCGACGGCGCCCTTCGGCACAGCCGTCGACCGCCCACCGAGCAAGAAGTAGCCGCGCGGGCGGGAGCGCCCCGCCTGCCGCCCGGGCCGCGCCTTGCCATCCCTGGAGCGATCCGGTAGCTTCCGGCCCGACGTACGCCATCCTATATGCGCGCTGCGGGCGCGCGGCGGCGGGTTAGGCCCGCCGGGGAGGAAATCATGCGCAAGGTCTTCGTCGCGGGTGGGGCCCACACCAAGTACATCGGGAAGTTCCATCCGGACTTCGTCTGGAAGGGCCACCCCGAGTTCGGCAAGCGAGAGAACCCCGACCTGGAGTGGTACATCAAGGAGGCGGCCCTCGGCGCGCTGGCGGCGACGCACGCCGCGGCGGTGGCAGTGGACAAGGCCTTCGTCGGGAATTTCGCGGGCGAGCTCTTCGACAACCAGGGCCACGCGGGGGCGCTCCTCGCCGGGGCCGACCCCGATCTGGGCGGCAAGCCGATCGCACGGGTCGAGGGAGCCTGCGCGTCGGGGGGCCTGGCCGTGGCCTGCGGGGTGGACGCCATCCGCGCCGGCGCCGAGGTCGTGCTCGTGGTGGGGGCGGAGATCCAGACCACGCAGAACGCCAAGGTCGGAGCCGACTACCTGGCGCGTGCCGCGCACTACAAGACCCAGCGCGCGATCGACCCCTTCACCTTCCCGTGCCTCTTCGCGCGCCGGGCCAAGGCCGTGATGGCGGAGACCGAGACCACCATGGAGGACTGCGCGCGGACCGCCGTGAAGGCCTACGCCAACGCAAACCGCAATTCTTTCGCTCATATGCATACTGTGAAGATGGGCCTCGCGCAGGCCAACACCGCCTCGGACGCGAATCCCCTCTTCATCTCGAACCCCGAATACAAGGAGTACCTCCGGGTCTCCGACTGCTCGCAGGTCTCCGACGGCGGCTCCGCGCTCTTGCTCTGCTCCGAGGAGGGGTTGAAGCGCATCGGCCGCAAGGCCGCGGATTGCGCGGAACTTCTCGCCTGCGAGGTGGCCACCGCCTCACTGCGCGCCGAGCCCCCGCCACTGCGCATGGAGAACACGGCCGCGGCCGCAGCCCGGGCCTACGCCGCCGCGGGGGTGAAGCCCCATCAGGTGCAGGTCGCGGAGGTCCACGACTGCTTCACCATCACCGAGCTCCTCATGTACGAGGCCCTGGGCTTCGCCGAGCAGGGCAAGGGGGCGCGGCTGGTCCGCGAGGGCAAGACGGAGCTCGGCGGGACGCTCCCCGTGAACACGGGCGGCGGCCTGGTGGCCTTCGGTCATCCCGTCGGTGCGACGGGGATCAAGCAGGTGCTGGAGCTCTACCGCCAGATGAAGGGCCAGTGCGGGGACTATCAGCTGAAGACCGCCCCCACCCTGGGCCTGAGCGCCAACATGGGCGGGGACGACCGCACCGCCGTCGTCTGCGTGCTCCGAAACGTCTAGTCGCTACGCAAGTTACTATAATTTAATAACAAAACCCTCCGTGGCCGCTCCGCCGCCCCCGCGGTATGCTCCCCTCATGCTGTCTGAGCCCCGGGAACTCGAGGTCGCGCTTCCCGCGCGCGTGGTGGTCCTTCCGGCCGAGGAGGTGCTCTTTCCCTCGCTGGTCTTGCCGATCACGGTGCCGAAGGGGGAGCAGAAGGCGCTGCTGGCCCTCACCGGCCCCACGGGGCTCGTGGGCGTGGCCCTCCGAAGCGACGCGGTCCACGCGGCCGCGACGACCGCGGCACCGGGGGAGGCGGAGAAGCCAGAGCTCCAGCCCGGCCTCTTCGACGTGGGCTGCATCGGGCGGATCCTGCGCAACGCGCGGCTGCCGGGGCGACGGCATGGCCTGATGGTGGCGGGCGTGCGGCGCATGCACGTCACGCGCTACGAGCGGGTCCAGGGCTGGCTCATGGCGGAGGTGACCTACCCCGAGGAGCGCATCCGCAGCCCCAAGCGCGTCGAGGCGCTGATGCGCAACGTGCGCTCGGCGGTCGCCGAGCTGACGGGCCTCTCCCGCTGGACCCCCGAGGACATCGGCCGCGCTGCCGCCGAGCTGGACGAGCCGGGACAGCTCGCGGACTTCGTGGCGGCGAGCCTCGCGCTTCCCATCGAGGAGCGTCAGGCGCTCCTGGCCACCCTCCTCGTGGACGAGCGGCTGCGGCGTATCCTCGGGCTGCTCGCGCGCGAGACCGACCTCGCCCGGCTCGGCCAGAAGGTCCAGGAGGAGATCCAGCAGAACGTCGAGAAGAGCCAGCGCGAGACCTACCTGCGCGAACAGCTGCGCGAGATCCGGCGCGAGCTGGGCGAGGAGGTAGACGAGAAGGAGCTCGAGCTCGAGCGCTTCGCGAAGCGCCTCGACGAGCTGCCCGAGGCGGTTCAGGAGCGCGGGCGGCGAGAGCTGGCCAAGGCCCAGCTGCTCCCGGCGGACTCGAGCGAGTACCACATGCTCCGCACCTACCTCGACTGGCTCGTGGAGCTCCCGTGGACCGCGCGGACCGAGGACTGCCAGGACATCCGCAAGGCGGCGCGCCAGCTCGAGCGCTCGCACTTCGGCCTGAAGGAGGTCAAGCAGCGCATCATCGAGTTCCTCGCCGTGCGCAAGCTGAACCCGCGACGCGGAGGAGCCATCCTCTGCCTCCTCGGGCCTCCCGGGGTGGGGAAGACCTCGCTCGGGCAGGCCATCGCCGACGCGCTCGGGCGACGGTTCTACCGCATCGCCCTCGGCGGCATGCGCGACGAGGCCGAGATCCGCGGCCACCGCATCACCTACGTGGGGGCCATGCCCGGGCGCATCCTGCAGGCGCTGCGACGGGTGCAGGTCCAGAACCCGGTCTTCATGCTGGACGAGGTGGACAAGGTGGGCGCCGACTGGCGCAGCGATCCGACGCACGCGCTGCTCGAGCTCCTCGACCCGGTGCAGAACCACGCCTTCGTGGACAACTACCTGGACCTCCCCTTCGACCTCTCGTCGGTGCTCTTCGTGGCCACGGCCAACGTGGAGGAGCAGATCCCCGAGGCGCTGCGCGACCGGATGGAGTTCATTCGCCTCGCCGGGTACGTGGAATCCGAGAAGCAGGCCATCGCCGCCCGGTATCTGCTCCCGCGCCAGCGCCAGCAAAACGGCCTCGAGGCGCGCCACCTGCGCCTCGGACGGAAGATGACCCGCCAGGTCATCGAGGAGTACACGCAGGAGGCCGGCGTGCGCGAGCTGGAGCGCCAGATCGGGCACCTCTGTCGCAAGCTGGCGGCAGAGATCGTGCTGCGGCGCCGGAACGCCGACGACACGCTCGAGATCCGCAAGGAACACCTCGAGCGCTACCTCGGCCCGCGGCGCTTCGCGCGCGACCCGGACTTCCGAGGACGACGACCGGGCGTGGCGCTCGGCCTGGCCTGGACCCCGCACGGGGGGTGCTTGCTGCTCGTCGAGAGCGTGCTCGTCCCGGGCAAGGGTCGCCTGAAGCTGACCGGCCTCGTCGGAAAAGTCATGAACGAGTCGGCCGCCATCGCGCTCTCGCACGTGCGGGCGAACGCGGTGCAGTACGGCATCGACCCGCGGCTCCTCGCCCGCCACGACGTGCACATTCACATCCCCGAGGGGGCGGTGGCCAAGGACGGCCCCTCGGCGGGCATCACGCTCGCCACGGCCCTCATCTCGCTACTCCGTCGGCGCGGGCGCGGGCAGCAGCTCCGGCAGAACGTGGCCATGACCGGGGAGCTGACCCTCACCGGCGCCGTGCTCCCCGTGGGGGGCATCAAGGAGAAGGTCATCGCCGCGCAGCGGGCCGGGCTGCGCACGCTGATCCTGCCGGCCGACAACAGCCCCGACCTGCTCGCCATCGAGCCGCACCTGCGGCGCGGCCTCACCGTGCTCTGCGCGCGCACCATGACCGAGGTGGTGGAGGTCGCGCTCCCCAAGGTCACGCTCGAGACCGCCGCCGTCCCGCTCCGCGCCGTGCCGTAGGAGAAGTCTCCCTTCCCACGTCGGCGCCCCAACCTCGGCCGGAAGCGCGGGAGCTCCGCGGATCCTGCTCGACCCGACTGCGCTCTGGGACTAAGATCGCGAAAAACAAATCTTCGTCCCCCAGAGGAGCGCGCATGGCCGGTGATCGACCCCGCCCGGGGCCGGGTGGTGGACCCAGCGGAAAGACCCCGAGGAAAGAGGATGACCTGCAGGGCTGGGGGGAGCAGTTCGACTCCCTGGTGCGGGAGGACGACACCTTCGCGGACCGCACGCCCCCCGAGGGGTTCGAGCTCCCCCAGGGGGAGACCGAGCTGCCGAGCACGGCCTCGCTCTGGAACCTGGACCGCCTGGACGCCGAGGAGGCGCCGCACGAGGTGACCCTCGAGCAGGACGCGGCGAACCCGGCTGACGACCTCTTTGGTCCGCCGGGGGACCTCGACTTCGGCGCGCCCCTCGACGAGGAGCTCTCCGCCCGGCGCGAGCCCTCGGTGCCCGCGGTCTTCACCTCGGCCTCGGGCGAGTTCCTCACCACCGAACCGCCACCGCGCCCGCCGATGGGCGAGGTCGCGTCGCCCATGACCACCGAACCCTACGCCGCGCTCGGCCCCGACGACGTGGAGGGCGCCGAAACGGAGGGCGCCGACGAGGGGCTCTCCGACCCGTTCGCCTCGGTCTCGGTGGACGTGGAGCTCAGCGAGCCCGAGGCAATGCCCGACGCCTTCCCCCCGCTCGCGCACAGCGTACCGACGGCGGGGATGGCCGCGCTCTCCGCCGAGCGTCCGTCGCCCGGCGCCGGACGTCAGACCGATGCGCTGCGCGACCTGGGCTCCTGGGGCGAGCTCCTCGAGGAGCCCGCTGCCACCGGCGAGCCCGAGGAGCTTGCGACCCCGGTAGCGAGCCACGAGGCCCTCTCCCGACTCGCCGTGACGGCGACGGACGAACTCGAGGAGCGCGGCACGCAGCGCCCCACGGCCCGCGGCATCGGCACGGTCACCACGGAACCGGGCACGGGCGCTCCGCCGGTCCCCGCTCCCCCGTCGCCCGTCGCGGCGCCGCCCGCGTCGGCATCCACGTCCGCGCCGTCGCCCACGGCCCCGACGGCCGGCACGCGCGCGGTCGGCTCGGCCGCGCCGCCCGCGCCGGCGGGTCCGCTCCGCACCACGGCGACGCCCCCCCCGGCCGGGCGTCCACCGACCTCGGTCACGGGAGCCCCCTCCGCGCCCACGACGTTCGCTCCTTCGGCCCCGGCGCAGGACAAGCCGCGCGTCCCCCCCCTCTCGTCGCTCTCGATCCAGGCGGCGATCGCGCCGCCCCGCCCCAAGCCCACCACGCGCGAGGTGCGCACCGCCGTCTCCTCCGCCTCGGAGGCCTCCGCCGGCCCCGACGCCCGGCCCGCCATCGAGCCGCTACCGCTCGACCAGACCCTCCTCGAGGGAGAGGAGAGCTGGCTCGGCGACTATCAGGTCTTCAAGACCGTCACGCAGCGGCTCGCGCGCATGGGCGAGTGGCGACGGCTCGCGGCCGTCACCGGGCACACCCTCGTGCGCGCGGAGTACGCGACGGGGACCACCCGCACCGCGCTGCTTCTCGACCTCGCGCGCATGTACCGCGACCGGCTGGCCGACGAGCTCCGCGCCGAGCAGGCCTTCGCCGCGCTGGCCAAGGACGACCCGGCCAGCGCCGAGGCACTCGACTACCTGACGGATCGCTACCAGCGACAGGGGGCGTGGGAGGCGATCTACGACCTCTATCAGTCCGCCGTGGAGGCCACCTGGGATCCCAACGATCGCCTGGAGTGGACCCGCCGGTCGGCGTCGCTCGCCACCGAACGCATCGGCCAGGTGGAGCTGGCGATCAAGGCCTGGGAGCACCTCTGGCAGCTCGGGGACGCGATCGACGAGGCGAGCCGCGCGCTCGCGGGGCTCTACCGGCAGGCCGGCCGCTGGGCCGACATGGCGAGCTTCCTCCAGCAACAGGCCGACCGCCTGCAGGGCGCGGCGCGGCTGGTGGTGCTGCGCCAGCTAGCGGAGGTGAAGCTCTCGGCGCAGCGCCTCCCCGACGAGGCGAGTCGCGTTCTCGAGCAGATCGTCGAGCAGAGCCCGCAGGACCCGATCGCGACGCTGCAGCTCGCGCGCGTCTACGCCCAGCGCAAGGACTGGGGCTCGCTCGAACGCCTCGGCAAGCGCGCGGCGGCGGAGCAGGTGCCGCCCGCGGCGGCGATGGACCTCCTGCGGCTCGTCGCCGATTCGCTCTGGCAGGCGGGGCGGCTGGCGCAGGCCGTGGAGGCCTACGACCGCATCCTGGAGGCCGACCCCGCGGACCACGAGGGGACGAGCCGCAAGCGCGAGTTCCTCATTCGCTCGGGGAAGTACGCCGACCTCCTCGCGCTGCTCGTGGCCAAGGCCGATTCCACCGACGACGATGACGAGCGGGCCCAGATCCTCGCCGAGGCCGCGCAGCTCGCCGAGACCGAGCTCAAGGATCTGCCGCAGGCCGTGCGCCTCTGGGAGAGGCGCGTCACCATCGATCCGGAGCACCTCCCCTCGTTCGACGCGCTGGCCCGCATCTACGAGGCGCTCGGCGACGCCCGCGGCATCGCCCGCGCTCTCGAGGGGCAGCTCGCCCTGACGAAGGAGCTCCGCCGACGCATCGAGCTCCTGCGCCGCCTCGGGCATCACTACTCGCAGCGCATGGGGGACGACGAGCGCGCGGAGGGGTGCTGGAAGGAGATCCTCGGCCTCGACCCGAGCGACCTGCTCGTGCGCGAGGAGCTGATCGCGCTCCACCGCCGGCGCGGCGCCTACGAGGCGCTGAACTCGGCCCTGCTCCGTCAGATCTGGCTCACGCAAGACCGCGAACGCGCGGAGAGCCTTTGCCGGATCGCCGCCGAGAACCTCGACGAGCACTTCCAGGAGCCCCCGCGCTCGGTCGAGGCCTGGCGGCGCGTCCTCGACTACGCGCCGCAGGACCTCCAGGCCCTCAAGGCCCTCGCGAGGCACTACCAGGCGCTCGACCAGCGCCGGGAGCTCGTCGCCGCCCTCGAGCAGCAGATCGAGAGCACCGACGACCCGGTGGCGCGGACGCAGCTCACGCTGCAGGTGGGACGCCTCTGGGAGCAGGAGAAGGCCGGCCGGGCCGCGGCCGCGGCGTACGAGCGCGTGCTGCGCTGGGATCCGGTGAACGGCGCGGCGCTCGAGGCGCTGGTACGTCTCTACCGCCAGAACAACCAGACGGGCAAGGCCATCGGCGCGCTCGAGCACGCGAGCGTGCTGACGCTCGACACGGCTCGCCGCATCGAGCTCCTGCGCACCTGCCTCGGGCTCTTGCCGCTCGAGGACCACACCGCGCGCTTCTGGCTCCTCCGCCGCATCCTCTTTCTCGGCCCGGCGAACCGCGAGGTGATCGAGGAGCTCAAGACCGAGGCCGACGCCGAGCCGAGTCTCTGGCCCGAGATGGCCGCGGTCATTACGCAGCTCGGTTGCCAGCAGCCCTCCTCGGTGGAGCGCGCGGAGCTCCTGCAGGAGCTCTCCTGGCTCTGCGAGCAGAAGCTCGACGGTCCGGGGCGCGCCTACGTCGCCGCGCAGGCGGCGCTCCTCGGGCCGGCGACCGCCCCCGAGAGTCTCGACGAGCTCCGCCGCCTGGCCCGCAGCACGCGACGCCACGAGGACCTCCTCGGGGTCCTCGACCGGCTAGCCACCCCGGAGTTCCCGCTGCATCAACGCAAGGAGGCGATCCGCGAGCGGGCCGCCATCTGCGAGCTGGACCTGCGCGACCCGATCCGCGCCTTCCACGAGTACCGGCGCCTCCTCGAGCTCGACGCGGTCGACTGGGAGCCCCTCACCGAGCTCGACCGCCTCGCCGCGGACCACCAGCTCTGGACGCAGCTCGACGCGACCTTCGCCGAGCTCTGGGACCGCACCAACTCGGATCGTGACCGGCTCGAGCTCCTGGCCCGCCGCGACCGCGTGGCGCGACAGAAGCTGCAGAGCCGCGGCACCGCCTTCGATCACCTCTGGCGACGGTTCCGCATCCGGGCCGACGACGGCGAGCTGCTGCGCCTCCTCACCGAGGACGCGGAGGCGCTCGGCGGCTGGGAGTGGGCGCTGCCGCAGCTCGAGGCGGCGCTCCTGGCGCAGGGCGACGAGGCCCCCACGGACCAGCTCGGTCAGCTCGCCGGGCTCTACGAGCAGAAGCTCGGCGACGTGGAGCGCAGCTTCGCGCTCTACTCCGAGGCCTTCTGGCGCAACCCCGTCGCCCCCGACCTGCCGGGCAAGCTCGAGCAGCTCGCCGCGCGGATCGACCGCTACGAGACGCTCGCTCACACGTTGCGCGAGGCGGCCGCGCGGCTCCCCGACGGCGACGTGAAGCTCGACCTCTTCCATCGCATCGCCGCGATCTACGAACAGAAGCTGCACGCTCCCGCGCGGGCCATCGACATCCACCGCCGGATCCTGGACCTGAAGCCCGAGGAGATGCGGTCGCTCGACGTGATGCTCGACTGGCACCGCGAGCGCAAGGAGTGGCGCGACCTGCGAGACCGCCTGCACCAGTGGGTCCGCCTGGCGCCGGCGCACCAGAACCGCGTCCCCAAGCTCCTCGAGGTGGCGCACCTCTCCGAGCAACACCTGCGCGACGCCGAGGCCGCGCTCGAGGCCTACGGGCAGGTGCTCGAGCTCGACCCCGAGCAGCGCGACGCCCGTCGCGGCCTCGAAGGGCTCGTCCTCTCCATCACCGAACCCGGGCTCCGACTGCGCTGGCTGCGCATGGAGCTCCGTCGCGCGACCGCCGTGCGCGCCCTCGAGCTGCGCCTCGAGATCGCGAGCCTCCAGGAAGACGAGCTCCAGGACGGCGCGGGCGCGATCGAGACCCTCACCTCCCTGGTGGAGGAGACCGGCGCCGACGGCCCCGGCTTCGCCCCGCTCGCCCGTCTGTTGCGCCAGGAGAAGCGCTTCAAGGAGCTCGTGGTGCTCCTCAAGCGCCGCGCCGAGCAGGCCTCCGACCCGGCCCTGAAGCTGGCGAGCCTGGACGAGGCGCTCACCATCTGCAAGGACCACCTCGACGAGGCGGAGCCCGAGCTACGCGAGGCGCTCTACCGCTTCGTCCTCACGCTCCGGCCGACGGATCGCGCGGTCAGGGTCCGCCTGGCCCGCCTGCTGCGAAACCATGCGCGCTGGGCCGACGTGTGCGGCGTCCTCGAGGAACAGCTCCACCACACCCCGCAGCCCAGCGAGCGGGTGGCGCTCCTCCACGAGGTCGCCCGCCTACAGGCCCTCAGCCTGTCGGAGCCCGACCGCGCCGAGAACACCTGGCAGCGCATCTTGAAAGAGGTGCCGGGCGAGGAGGGCGCGCTCCTCGCGCTCGCGCGCCGGGCTCTCGGGCGCAACGATCTGGATCGCTACCTCG
Organism: Deltaproteobacteria bacterium; assembly: GCA_020848905.1. Classification (NCBI taxonomy): domain Bacteria; kingdom Pseudomonadati; phylum Myxococcota; class Myxococcia; species Deltaproteobacteria bacterium. Next base: position 51,171 of record JADLHG010000016.1, on the reverse strand, counting down.
AGCTGCGCCTCGAGCAAGCCCGACGCCTGCCCCCGCGCGAGGCCGCCCTCGTGCTCTGCCACCTGGCCGAGCTCTGCGACGAGACGCCTCGCCTGCACGAACGCATGCTCCCCTTCTACCGGGAGGCACGCGGCACCGACGCCGAGAACGTCCCCGCGATGGAGGCTCTCAAGGGGATCGGCCGCCGCCTGAAGAACCTTCGGCCGGCCGCGGCGCTCCTGCCCCTCGACGGCGAGCGGGACCTCTCTCCGTCCGAGCGCGCGGTGCGCCTGAAGGCCCTCGGCGACGCGTCGCTCGACCAGGACCTCCCCTCCGCCGTGGAGTGGTACCTCCGCGCCACGGCCGTGAATCCGGACCACGCCGCGGCCTGGGAAGCCCTCGCCGCGGCGCTCGAACGGCTCCCCGACCCGGGAGGCGTCTTCCGCGCCGGTCGCTCCTGGCTCTACGCCCTGCAGCGCACCGAGGCCCTCTCCCCCGAGCGGCTCCGCGAGGAGACCGAAAGGCTCTACGTGCTCGCCTCGAGCGCCCGGGCCGCCGGGCACGAGGAGGTCTACGTCCAGCTCGTTCGCCAGGCCTACGAGCTCGTCCCGGGGTACGCCCCCGCGGCGCTGGCCATGGCGCACTACCTCATCGACCGCGATCAGGTCGACGAGGCGCACATCCTGCTCGACGACATCCTGGTCCACCACCTCGCCGACCTCGGCGAGGATCAGAAGGTCGTGGCCTACTTCGGTCGCGGCCGCACCCTCCGCCGCATGGGGAAGCGCGACCAGGCGATGGAGGACTTCCGCCAATCGCTCCAACGCACGCCCCTGAACGCCGACTGCCTCATGTCGATGGGGACGCTGCAGGCCGAGGCCGGACGCGTGGCCGCCTCGCTCGAGTATCAGATCCGCGCGCTGACCGTGATGCAGGACGCCACGGGCCGGGCGCGGCTCTACCACCGCATCGGCGTGCTCTGGGAGGACGGGCTCAAGGCCACCCACGAGGCCGGCGCGTGTTACGAGCTGGCCCTCGCCGAGGGGCTCGGCGAGCGCGACCTCCTGCACCGGGCGCTCCGACATTTCCAGCGCACGGGGCGCCTCGACCAGAGCCTCGAGGTGGTGGACGGCCTGCTCCCCACCGCCACCGACGCCGACGAGCTCGCCACGCTCTGGCTCGTGCGGGGCGAGATCTTCGCCGCGCGCGAGGGGCGGGAGAACGAGGCCATCGAGGCCTTCGACATGGCGTTGAGCTACGACCCGAGCCGCCAGGAGGCGCGCGAGGGGCTCACCATGGTGCTCGAGCGGCGCGGCGACTGGCTGCAGCTCCTGCAGGTGCTCGAGGCGAGCTGCGACGTCGGCACCCCCGAGCAGCGCAGCCAGGCGCTCCTGCGCATGGCCGACATCTGCAGCCTCCAGCTCGGCGACCCGGATCGCGCCGAGCACTACCTTCGCGCCTCGGTCGAGGCCTCTCCCACCCGTCGCGCGCTCGAGCAGCTCGAGCGCATCTACGCCACGCCCCCGGAGCGCGTGCGCGAACGCCGCGACGCCCTCGGCCTGCTGGTCGCCTTCGGCCCACCGTGGTTCGATCGCGTCACCGAGCTCGCGAAGCTCCTCCTCTCCGAGGAGAAGCGGTGGGCCTGGTGCCTGCTCTCGCCGCTCCTCGGGGTGAGCCAGATCGACCCCGACCTGAAGGCCGTGGTCCAGGCCATGCGCAAGGAGTACGAGCGGCCGCCCATGCTCTCGTCGTCCGCGGAGCGCCACCCGCTCCTCTCGCACACCCCCGCGCACGACGCCCTGCGCGCCGTGCTGGCGGAGGTCGAGGCGGCCGTGAAGCCCATCGGCATCGCCACCGTCGATTCCGTCGGAGACGGCGCGGCGATCGGCATCAGCACCGCCACGACCCTCGGCAAGTCCTTCGCCGCGCTGGCGGACGCGATGCAGCTCGCGGGCTGCACGCTCTATCGGACGCAAGAGCAGCCGGAGAGCGTGGCGATCGTGAACGGAGAGCAAGGGCCGAGCGTGATCGTGCGCACGGAGGTGATGCAGCAGCTCGTCCACGCGGAGGTGGGGTTTCTCTTCGCCTACGCGCTCGAGCTCTGCCGACCGGGGCACCGGGCCATCGCCGCGCTCCCACGCGACGGGCGGGACCAGCTCGTCCCCGCGCTCTGGCTCGCGCTCGGCTTCACCCGCGAGGCGGGCAAGCAGGCCACCAAGCTGGCCACTCGCATCCGGGAGACCGCCGTCGAAGGGACGCTCGCGCGCTGGACCGAATGGCTGGGTTCGCTGCAAGGCCAGGACCCGCTGGCCCTCGGACGCAGCTACTGGTCCGGGGTCTGTCACACCGCGCGCCGCGCGGGCCTGCTCGCCGGCGCGGACCTCCGTCAGGCCTTCCGCGTGGTCTCGCGCCTCGAGGAGCCGGAGGTCCCCCGCCCCCGCGTCGTGGCCCGCATGGACGAGCTCGACGAGTACGTGGCCTCGTCGGCCGTGCTGCAAGACCTGGTCGGCTTCGCCGCCTCCCCCTCCTTCGGCGAGCTGATGCGCACCTCGCGCGTCGCGGACGGAGCGTAAGCGGTGCCCCTCCCGCGGGCCGCGGCGATCGACATCGGTACCAACTCGGTGCTCCTCCTGGTCGCCGAGCGCGGCCCGGGCGGGCCTCTACGCGCCGTGCGAGAGGAGGTCCGCATCACGCGCCTCGGCCAGGGGGTGGACCGCACGGGCTCCCTGGCTCCCGAGGCCATCGCGCGCACCCTCGCCTCGGTCGGCGACTACGCGCGCATCCTCGACGAGCTCGGGGTCGAGCGCCGCGCCGCGCTCGGCACCGCGGCGCTCCGGGACGCGCAGAACGGGGCGGCGTTCCTGGGCCCGGCGCAGCGCGTTCTCGGCTGCGAGGTGGAGGTGATCAGCGGCGAGCGCGAGGCCTCGCTGGTCCTCTCTGCCGTGCGGAGCGCCTTCGGCGGGCTCCCCGACCGCACTCTGGTGCTCGACGTCGGAGGGGGCTCGACCGAGCTCATCCTCGCCGAGGCGGACCGACTCCTCGACCTGACGAGCCTGCAGCTCGGCAGCGTGCGCCTGACGGAGCGGCACGTCCGCCACGACCCCCCGACCCCCGACGAGCTCCGCGCCGTGGCCGCCGACGTGGCGCGCTCGCTCGCGACCCTGCCCGCGACCTTCTCGTCCCCCCCTGCGCGTCTCATCGGCGTGGCCGGCACCGTCACCACGCTGGCCACGGTAGAGCTCGGCCTCGCCCGCTACGACGCCGATCGGGTGAACGGGTGCGTGCTGTCGCGCGAGCAGGTGGCCGGCGTCATCGACCGCCTCGCCGCCCTCCCCCTCGTCGAGCGTCGCGGCGTGATCGGCCTCGAGCCGGCGCGGGCCGACGTGATCGTGGCCGGCGCGCTCATCGTGAAGACCGTGGCGGAGCACTTCGGACTGAGCGCCGTAACCGTCTCCGACCGCGGCGTCCGGTGGGGACGCGCCGCCGAGCTGCTGCCCCCTGAGATCTAGGTCTCGGCGTGGTTCTGCTGCAGCGACTCGACGGTCAGGACCTTCTCCTGCAGCCCCCGGATCCCCTCCACCGCCGCCCGCGCCGCCGAGAGCGTGGAGAGCAGCGGCACCTTCCGGCGGATCGCCGCCAGCCGCAGCGCGTGCTCGTCGTAGAACGACGCGTCTCCGAGCGGCGTGTTCACCACCAGCTCCACCTCGCCGTTCAGGATGCGATCCGCTCCGTGCGGACGCCCCTCGCTGACCTTGTTCACGAGCTCGACCGGCAGCCCCTCGTCCTCGAGCAGGTCGTGGGTCCCGCGCGTGGCGATGAGCCGGAAGCCGAGCTCGGCGAAGTCGCGCGCGATCGGCACCACCTTCGGCTTGTCGCGGTCGTTGACCGAGACGAAGACCGTGCCGTGGACCGGCAGCGCCTGGCCGGCGGCCATCATCCCCTTCGCGAAGGCCAGGCCGAAGTCCACGTCGTGGCCGTAGGCCTCTCCGGTCGAGCGCATCTCGGGGCCGAGCACCGGGTTGAACTCCGGGAAGCGGTCGAAGGGGAAGACCGGCACCTTCACCGCGAAGCCCTTCGGCTTCGGCTCCTCGACGAGGCCGATCTCCTTCAAGGTCTGCCCCACCATGATCCGCGCCCCGAGCTTCGCGAACGGGATCCCGAGCGCCTTCGATAGGAAGGGGACGGTCCGGCTCGCGCGCGGGTTCACCTCGAGGACGTAGACCTTGTCCTCGAAGATCGCGAACTGCACGTTCATCAGCCCGCGCACGCCGAGGGCCAGGCCGAGCGCCTTCGTCTGCCGCCGGATGGTATGCAGGTGCTCGGGCTTGATCATCCAGGTGGGGAGTACCGCGGTGGAGTCGCCGGAGTGGATCCCCGCCTCCTCCAGGTGCTCCATGATGCCGCAGATCACCACCTGCTCGCCGTCGGCGAGGGCGTCCACGTCCACCTCGAACGCGTCCTCGAGGACGCGGTCGATGAGGATCGGTCGCCCCTCGGAGACGCGCACGGCCTCCTCGAGGTACTGCGCCAGGCGCGTCTCGCTGTAGCAGATGGCCATGGCCTGCCCGCCGAGCACGTACGATGGCCGCACGAGCACCGGGTAGCCGATCTGCGCCGCGACCTCGCGCGCCTCGACCAGGTTGCGGGCCGTCCCGTAGTCGGGGCGCGCGATCTCCAGCCGGTCGAGGAGCGCGCCGAAGCGCCCGCGGTCCTCGGCCAGGTCGATGGCGTCCGGCTGCGTCCCCAGGATCTTCAGCCCCGAGGCTGCAAGCGGGGCGGCCAGGGACAGGGGGGTCGCCCCGCCGAACTGCACGATCAGCCCCTCCGGCCGCTCGCGAGCCGCGATCTCCTGCACGTCCTCGACCGTGAGCGGCTCGAAGTAGAGCCGGTCCGAGATGTCGTAGTCCGTGGACACGGTCTCGGGGTTGCAGTTGACCATGATCGTCTCGTAGCCGAGGTCGCCGAGCGCACGCACCGCGTGGACGCAGCAGCAGTCGAACTCGATCCCCTGACCGATCCGGTTCGGCCCGCCCCCCAGGATCATGACCTTGCGCCGGCTCGTGGGCTCCGTCTCGTCCTCGTCCTCGTAGGTCGAGTAGAAGTAGGGAGTGCTGGCGGCAAACTCCGCCGCGCAAGTGTCGATGCGCTTGTAGGTGGGCACGACCCCGAGCGCTCGACGGTGCGCCACGAGCTCGCTCTCATCGCACTCGGTGAGCACGGCGAGCTGCCGGTCGGAGAAGCCAGCCCGCTTGGCGGTTCGCAGCAGGTCGGCCCCGAGCGGCCTCTCGGCCCGCGCGACCTCGCGCTCCAGGGCAATGATCCCCTCGATCTGATCGAGGAACCACGGATCGATGCGACTCAGGCGGTGGACCTCGTCGGCGCTCATCCCCGCGGCGAGGGCGCTGCGCACCCAGAAGAGCCGCGCGGGGTGGGGCTTGCCCAGCATCTCGCGCACACGGTCGGCCTGGTATTCGTCCTTGCCGTCGGCGCCGAGCCCCGAACGCCCGATCTCGAGCGAGCGGAGCGCCTTCTGCAGCGCCTCGGGGAAGGTCCGCCCGATGGCCATGACCTCACCCACCGAGCGCATCTGCGTGCCCAGCACCTCCGGCACGCCGGGAAACTTCTTGAAGGCGAAGCGCGGCACCTTCACGACCACGTAATCGAGCGACGGCTCGAAGCTGGCCGGGGTCTCCTTGGTGATGTCGTTCCGCACCTCGTCGAGCGTCATCCCGACGGCGAGCTTCGCGGCGATCTTGGCGATGGGGAAGCCCGTGGCCTTGCTGGCCAGCGCGCTCGAACGCGAGACGCGCGGGTTCATCTCGATCACCACCATGCGCCCCGTCGCCGGGTCCACGGCGAACTGGATGTTCGAGCCGCCGGTCTCGACCCCCACCCGCCGGATCACGCGCCGGGCCTGGTCGCGCATCTTTTGCAGCTCGACGTCCGAGAGGGTCATGGCCGGTGCGACGGTGATCGAGTCCCCCGTGTGCACCCCCATGGGGTCCACGTTCTCGATCGAGCAGACCACCACGAAACGGTCGCGGCAGTCTCGCATCACCTCGAGCTCGTACTCCTTCCAGCCGACGACGCCCTCCTCGACGAGCACCTCGGCCACGGGAGAGGCCTCGATGCCGCGGGCGACCACGGCGCGCAGCTCCTCCACGTTATAAGCCAGCCCGCCCCCCTCGCCCCCGAGGGTGAAGCTCGGGCGCACCACGAGCGGGTAGCCGAGCTCCGCCGCGTGGTGCAGCGCGGCCTCGACCGAGGCGGCCACGAACGAGCGCGGCACGTCGAGTCCCTCGGCCACCATGGCGGCGCGAAAGAGACGCCGGTCCTCGGCCACGCGAATGGTGTCGAGCTTGGCCCCGATGAGGCGCGTGCCGCTCTCCTTGAGGATCCCGGCCTCGGCGAGCTTCACCGCCAGGTTCAGCGCCGTCTGGCCTCCAACGGTGGGGAGCAGCGCGTCCGGACGCTCGCGCTCGATGATCTTCGCCACCGCGCTCACGGTCAGCGGCTCGACGTAGGTCCGGTCGGCCACCTCCGGGTCGGTCATGATCGTCGCCGGATTCGAGTTCACCAGGACCACCTGGTAGCCCTCCTCCCGCAGCGAGCGCGCCGCCTGCGTGCCGGAGTAGTCGAACTCGCAGGCCTGCCCGATCACGATCGGCCCGGAGCCGAGCACGAGGATCTTCTGGATGTCGGTCCGCTTAGGCATGGCGGGGCCCCAGCTCGATCATGGTGCGGAAGCGGTCGAAGATCGACGCCGCGTCCGAGGGACCGGGCGCTCCTTCGGGGTGAAACTGCACCGCCATGACCCGCCGCTTGGGGACCGCGAAGCCCTCGTGCGTGCCGTCGTACAGGCTCTTGTGGGTCACTTCGAGCTCCAGGCCGGAGAGCGACGCGTCGTCCACCGCGAAGCCGTGGTTGTGGGCCGTGATCCAGACCTCGCCCGTGCGCAGGTCCTTCACGGGATGGTTGCCCCCGTGGTGGCCGAAGCGGAGCTTGTAGGTCTTGCCGCCGAGTGCGAGGCCCAGGAGCTGGTGCCCGAGACAGATGCCGAGGATCGGCAGCTTGTCGAGCAGTCCCCGAGCCGTCTCGATCCCCTGTCGGACGGCCGCCGGGTCCCCGGGGCCGTTCGAGAGCATCACCCCGTCCGGCGCGAGCGCCAACACCTCGGCCGCCGTGGTGGAAGCCGGGAGCACGTGTACCTCGATGCCGCGCCGGAGCAGGTGCTGGAGGATGCCGCGCTTCACCCCGAAGTCGAGAACGGCCACCTTGAAGTGCCGACGCCCCTCGGGACGCACCACGTAGGGCTCGGCCGTCGTCACCTCCGCGGCCAGGTCTCGTCCCTCGAGCGACGGGGTGGCGCGCACGCGTCGGAGCGCCTCCGCCTCCGTCGGGGGCTCGGGGAAGATCCCCGCGCGCATGGCACCCCTCTCGCGAAGGTGGCGGGTGAGCGCCCGCGTGTCCACCTCGGTAATGCCGGGCACGCCCCGCTCCGCGAGCCACTCGTGGAGCACTCCGCTGGCCCGCCAGTTACTGGCCATGGGCGACAGGTCTCGCACCACGATCCCGCGCGCCGCCGGTCGCGAAGCCTGCGCGTCCTCGTCGCACACGCCGTAGTTGCCGATGTGCGGGCAGGTGAAGGCCACGATCTGGCCGCAGTACGACGGGTCGGTGGCGATCTCCTGATACCCCGTCATGCTGGTGTTGAAGACCAGCTCACCGAAAGCTTCCCCGGGCGCCCCAATCGTCTTTCCCCGGAAGGCCCGGCCATCCTCGAGCATCAGCAACGCGCGACGTGCGGTCATTTGGTCCGCCCAAGTCTCATGGCCTGCTGGGCCTGTCAAGTCGGTGGCCTACCCCGGCCACGCGGGCCCGGATACTACCCCCCGGCGGCCCCCCGCGATAGGGCCTCGGCCAGCAGCGGGAGCGCCTCCCCGGCGGGAGCGCGCAGGACGACCTGGGCGGCCTGGGAGACCGCCGTCGGCTCGGGGTTCACCTCCACGGTCAGGGCCCCGGCCTCGCGCGCGAGCACCACCGGCTCCCCGATGTACGGGAAGAGGGCGGTCGTCCCGGCGACGATCACGACCTCGGGGACCCGCACGTAGAACGCCTCGTGCACGCGACGGAGCTTCTCCGGGTCGAGAAGCTCGCCGAAGAGCACCACGTCGGGACGAAGGATGGCGCCGCACCGCGCGCACCGTGGAGCGGCCGCGAGCGCGCCGAGCTCCTCGAGACGCCCCGGCGCGTCGCACCCCATGCACCGCGTGTCGAAGATCGTGCCGTGGATGTCGATCACGTTGCGGCTGCCCGCGCGCTGGTGCAGGCCGTCCACGTTCTGCGTCAGAAGCGCGAAACGCTCCACGCGGCGCTCGATCTCCACCAGGGCCCGATGCCCGGCGTTCGGCTCGGCCCCCTCCGCCCTCCGCGCGAGGTCGGCGAGCGTGCGCCAGGTCCGGTCGGGATCGCGAACCAGGGTGTGGTGGCTCAGCGCCTCGACGGTCCGATCTCCCTCGTCGGGGTCGTCGTAGAGCCCGCCGCTCCCGCGGTAGGTCTGGATACCGGACTCGGCCGACACGCCGGCGCCGGTGATGACGCCCACGCTTCGCGCGTGCGCGAGTCGTTCCACGAGGAGGCCGGGGAGCGCGACGCGGCGAGGCATCGGCTCACCCCTGGCCGTGGGAAGGGTCTGGTCGGCTACTTCGCCGCCGGCGGGAGCAGCACCGCGTCGATGATGTGCACGACCCCGTTGGAGGCCCGAACCGAGGCCACGATGTTCGCGTCATTGACGGTGACCTTGCCATCCTTGACCTTGATCGTCACCTTCTTGCCGTTCGACATGCCAAGGGTCTGGCCGTCCTTCAGGTCGCCCGTCTCGTAGACGGAGGTGGTCGCGTGATACTTGACGATCTCCTTCAGGTCGGCCTGTTTCTCCGGTTTGAGGAGCCCCTCGACGGTCCCCTTCGGGAGCTTGTCGAAGGCCGCATTGGTCGGCGCGAAGACGGTGAGCGGTCCGGGGTTCGCGACGGCGGTGACGTAGTCCGCCGCCTTGAGCGCCGTAACGAGCGTGGAATGGTCCTTCGATGCGATGGCGATGCTGACGATGTTCTTCGGGTCGAGTGGCGGGGGGTTGGGATCCGACGGATTGGTGGACACGACCTCCTCTTTGGGGGTCGCGGGCTTGTCAGGCGCCGTCGGCTCGGTCTTCGTGCACGCGCTCGCGAGCAACGCCACGATCCCGACCGACACGACCCCTCTCACCGCCCGACCAGCTGAAGCGCTACGCCGTTCCCATTGCATGATGCATGTCCTTTCTGAGGCGAGCATTCGCCATCGCTCCGCACGAACTGGATCCCGCCACGCCGCCCTGCCATCCGAGGGCGCAAGCACGTAGCGAGCCAGGTCGGGAAGCGCATCACGGTACCCCCAACGAAGACCGCCGCCAGGTCCTCCGCACCGACGAGAACCGAGCGAAAGCGGGGCGCGCAGCCAGCGACCGGAGGGAGCGGACCTCTCGCTTCGGCGGCGGGCCAAAATGCTCCTGCCCGGAGCGCCGTCATCCCCGGAGCGGCGCAAGACGGCCCGCCTGCCGGGCGCGCACCCTGCGCCGGTGTCCCACCCGTGCCAGAGCGACCGCCGCTCCCCGCGCACCCCAGGCCCGGGCACCGCTACCCGGCGACGAGCCGCCGCTGCCTGGGGCGATTTGACCGCTCCCCCGGCGACCCCTAAGATCGACGAGATGCAACGACTCGACGGTCGATCCAGTCTCCGGCGGGCTGGAGCGTGTTTCGCCCTGGCCACGGCGCTCGTTCTCTCGCCCCGCCAGGCCGCGGCCCAGGTGAAACCGAAGGTCATGATCCTCTTCGACACCTCGGGGAGCATGCTCACCGACGACGACGAGGACGGCTCCCCCCTCTGCGGCGGTCGCGGCAAGCAGAGCCGCCTCTACCAGCTCAAGTCCGCCCTCTTCGACGCGCTGCAAGGGCTCGGTACGAAGGAGGTGGACCTCTCGCTAGCCACGTTTCCGCAGATGGTGGACCCGAGCCAGACGCCCGACTGCCCGGACGGCCACTACTACCTCGCTCCCTCGCAGAACTCCGAAATGCTCTTCTACGGCGCGCCCCACGAGGGGTGCAAGGTGTCGACCCACCGGCCCTACGTGGACATGAGCGCTCACTGCGGCGCCGCGAACAACCCCTGCTCCGCCTGGTACACGCAGTACAAGAGCGAGGCGCTGAAGGTCCCCTTCGGGCAGCCCGTCGAGAACCTCATGTGGTACTTCGACCAGCAGGAGGACTCCGGCACGCAGGGTCCGCTCGCGAACCCCGAGATCCGCGCCATCTCCTACACCCCCCTCGGCAAGAGCCTCTTCTACGCGCACGGGTACTTCCACCGCGAGGTGGCGCTCCCGGCGGGGGACTACCGCAAGAAGTGCGAACGGCTGGTCATCGCGCTCTTCACCGACGGCGAGGAGACCTGCAACATCACCACCACCGACGCCTACTACCCCACCACCTGGGCCGGCAACCTGCACGCGAACCTGGGGGTGGTCACGCACACCGTCGCGATCGACATCAACTCCACGATCCTGTCGAATATCGCGAGCGCCGGCCACGGCACCTACGTCACGGTGATCGGGAACAGCACCGCCCTGAAGAAGGCCTTCCTCGACATCATCGCCAAGTCGTTGCCCCCGTCGGAAACCTGCAACGGGCAGGACGACGACTGCGACAGCCAGGTCGACGAGGACTTCCCGCTGAAGGGGCGCCCCTGCGACAACGGACGCGTCGGGGTCTGCCGGCGCCCGGGCGCCTACGTTTGCAAGGGAGACGGCACCGGTGTGACGTGCAACGCGCCGAGCGTCACCGGTACCGCAGAGGTCTGCAACGGCCTCGACGACGACTGCGACGGGAGCATCGACGAGGAGATCCCCGGCGGGTGCACGGCGTGTATTCCGCAAGCGGAGGTCTGCAACGGCATCGACGACGACTGCGATGGGAAGGTGGACGAGGATGTCCCGTCGAGTCCGTGCGGCAACACGCTCGGCGTGTGCAAGGGGGGCGCCACCGCGTGCGTCGGCGGACAGATCGTCTGCCAGGGGGGCCAGGCCGGCTCTCCGGAGCTCTGCGACGGACTGGACAACGACTGCGACGGCACCACCGACGGGATGAGCGAGATCTGTTTTCCGTTTGCGACGGGGTGCGACCCGAAGGCGGGCACCTGCCAGGGGGTCTGCCGGCTCGGCGTGCGAAGCTGCACTGCAGGTCTCTGGGCCAGCTGCCAGGGGGCGGTGGGTCCGACGGCCGAGCGGTGCGACGGGCTCGACAACGACTGCGACGGCCAGACCGACGAGCAGGCCGAGTGCCCCGGGGGCTCGCAGTGCGTGAACGGCCAGTGCACGCGGGCCTGCGGGCTCTCGGAGTTCGCCTGTCCCAAGGGGCAGGTCTGCAAGAACAGCTGGTGCATACCCGATACCTGCGACGCGGCGGCCTGCCGCGAGCGGGGCGGGGTCTGCAAGGCGGGCGACTGCGTAGACCTCTGCGCCAGCGTGACGTGCAACCTCTACGAGACCTGCGTCAAGGGTCAGTGCGTGGACCACTCGTGCTACGCGAAGGGCTGCCCCAAGGGCAGCCGCTGTGTGCACGGGATCTGCACAGAAGACGCCTGCGCCGCGACGAGCTGCGGCGAAGGCACCTATTGCGTGAAAGGGCGCTGCGTCGCGCTCTGCGAGGTGCTGGGCTGCGGTCCGGACCAGACCTGCCGCCTCGTCGAGGAGGCCGGTTCGCCCGTCACCCGCTGCACCCCCGACCCCTGCGCGAAGGTGTTCTGCGGCGCGGGCGCGGTCTGCCGGGAGGGACGCTGCGTGGAGGACCCCTGCGCCGCCACGAAATGTCTGAGCGGCGAGCTCTGTCGCGCGGGGCAGTGCGGCCCGGACCCATGCGAGACCGTACGCTGTCCCGACCGCTACCGCTGCAAGGAAGGGGTATGCCTCACCTCGGAGCGCTCGCACCGCGAGCTGCTCGCCACCGGGGCGGGGGGCTGCACCTGTCAGGCCAGTCCAGGCGGCGCGGGGACCCCGCTCTCGCTGCTCGCGCTCCTCGGGCTCGCCCTCGCGCGCCGACGGCGACGGCCGCGCAGGCCGTAGCCCCACCCCCTCCCCCGGCGTAGTCGACACGCGCCGTCCCTGCGTGGCGGGGGGCGGGGCCCCTCATTGACTTCACTCTCGCCTGTATCGATGATGCGCGCCGCCGAGGAGACGAGATGCCGCTGACCACCGTGTACCAGGCCGTCACCCAGCGGCTCGAGATCCTGGACCCCGACGGCGTGGCGGACGAGACGCTCCTCCCGGCGCTTGCGGAGTCCGCTCTCGTGGGCCTGCTCGAGCAGATGCTGCGGCTGCGCGCCTTCGACGAGAAGGCCCTCAATCTGCAGCGCCAGGGTCGCCTCGGCACCTACGGCTCGCTCCGCGGTCAGGAGGCGGCCCAGGTCGGCCTGGCCCTCGCGCTGCGACCGACGGACTGGCTCATCCCGTCGATTCGCGAGCAGGGAGTCCTCGAGCTGCGCGGCCTGCCCATGCACAACTTCCTGCGCTTCTGCAAAGGAGACGAGTGGGCCAACCGCATGTGCGACCTGCCGCGGGTCCTGCCCCCCTCGATCCCCATCGGGAGCCAGCTCGTGCACGCCGCGGGGATCGGGCTAGCGCTGCGGTTGCGCGAGGAGTCCGCCGCCGCCGTCGGGTTCTGCGGCGACGGTGCCACCTCCGAGGGCGATTTCCACGAAGCGCTGAACTTCGCCGCGGTCTTTCGCGCACGCACGCTCTTCTACGTGCAGAACAACGGCTGGGCCATCTCGATCCCGCTCCGGCAGCAGACCTGCTCCGAGACTCTCGCCCAGAAGGCGCACGCCTACGGGATGCCGGGGCTGCAAGTGGACGGCAACGACGTCCTCGCCGTCTACGTGGCCGCCGAGCAGGCCTTGGGCCACGTGCGCAGCGGCAAGGGCCCCTTTCTCCTCGAGGCCGAGACCTATCGCGTGGAGAGCCACACCACCGCCGACGACCATCGCCGCTACCGGCCGGCCGAAGAGCTCGAACCCTGGCTCCGCAAGGACCCCATCGTGCGCATGCGCCGCTACCTCGAGCGTCGCGGCCTCTGGAGCGCGGCGGCCGAGTCGCGCTACCTCGAGGCGCTCGCGGTCGAGGTCGAGGCGGAGGTGGAGAAGCTCGAGACGCTCCCCGCCCCCGACCCGGTGGACCTCTTCGACCACACGTTCGAGACGCTGCCCCCGACCCTCGCGGCCCAGCGTGCGGAATTCCTCAAGGAGCTCGGCCGATGACCCCGGAGACCCACGCCCCCTCTGCCTCCGAAGCGGCCGCCGCGACAACGACCCAGCTCGCGCGCCTGAACCTCGTCCAGGCCATCAACCAGGCGCTCGAACAGGAGCTGGCCCGCGACGCGAACGTGCTCCTCCTCGGCGAAGACATCGGTCGCGGAGGCGGCGTCTTCCGCGTCACCGAGGGGCTGCTCGCGAAGTTCGGCCCGGACCGGGTGATGGACACGCCCCTCGCCGAGAGCGGCGGCGTGGGCCTGGGCATCGGCCTCGCGCTGGCCGGCTTCCGCCCGGTGGTCGAGATCCAGTTCATGGGCTTCATCTACCCGGCGGTGAACCAGCTCTTCGCGCACGCCGCGCGGTATCGCAACCGCACCCGCGGACGCTACCCCGTGCCGATGGTGGTGCGAACGCCGTACGGCGGCGGCATTCATCCCCCCGAGCATCACTCGGAGAGCTACGAGGCGATGCTGGCCAACACCCCAGGGCTCAAGGTGGTCGTCCCCTCGAACCCCTACGACGCGAAGGGGCTCCTGGTGGCCGCCATTCGCGACCCCGACCCCGTGGTCTTCCTCGAGCCGACGCGGCTATACCGCGCGTTCCGGCAGGAGGTGCCGGCCGCGAGCTACGAGGTGCCCCTCGGTGCCGCAAAGGTCGCTCGGAGCGGGACCGACGTGACGGTCATCGCCTGGGGCTCGATGATGCAAGAGGCCCTCAAGGCCGCCGAGGCGGCCGGGCTCGAGGGCATCTCGGTGGAGGTCGTGGACCTGCGATCGATCGTGCCCATGGACACCGCCACCGTGCTGACCTCGGTCGCGAGGACCGGGCGCGCCGTGGTGGTGCACGAGGCGCCGCGCACCTGCGGCCTGGGGGCAGAGCTCGTGGCGCAGATCAACGAGCACGTGCTGCTCGACCTCCTCGCGCCCGTCGAGCGGGTCACGGGCTTCGACACGGTATTCCCTGGGGCGCCGCTCGAGAATCACTACCTGCCGAGCGTCGAGCGCGTGCTCGCCGCCGTTCGTCGAACCCTGGAAGAGTAGCGAGGCGCCCACCATGTCCTTCGAGTTCAAGCTGCCGGACATCGGGGAAGGCCTGCACGAGGGGACGCTCGTGGAGTGGCTGGTCGCCGAGGGGGAGTCGGTGAAGCTCGACCAGCCGTTCGCGCGGGTCGAGACCGACAAGGCCGTGGTGGAGCTACCCGCCCCTCGCGCGGCGAAGGTCTCGCGGCTGCACGCGCGGGCCGGCGAGGCGATCCAGGTGGGTCAGGTGCTCGTGACCTTCGAGGACGGCTCGCCGAGCGCCGCCGGAGCTGACGCGGCGAGGCTGCGCTCCGGGGGCAACGGCTCGAGCGGCGCGGCAGATACGTCGCCCCCGACCGCGCGGGCCTCCAGCGAGGCCGGCCGCCTTCGCGCGACGCCCCACACCCGGGCCCTCGCGCGACGCCTGGGGGTCGACCTGACCCGCGTGGCGCCGACCGGTCGCGGCGGGAAGATCACCGACGCCGACGTGCACCGGGCGGCGGGGCAGATCGCGCCTGCCTCCGTCGGTCAGCCGGTCGCCACGAGCCCGTCAGCCGCGCCGGCTCCGTCGGCGTCGTCGTCCCCGTTGCCGCCACGGACGCCTTCACTCCGCACGGGTTCCACCCCGACCCTCGAATCCAGCGAGGATGGTCCCGTCGAGCGCGTGGCCGTGAGTCACCTGCGCCGGGTGATCGCCGAGGCCATGTCGCTGAGCACGCGCACCGCGGCCCACGTGACCCACGTGGACGAAGCGGACGTGACCGACCTGCTCGCCACCTACGCCCGCGCCAAGCGGCACCTCGAGGCGGACGGCGCGCACAAGCTCTCGCTCCTCCCCTACTTCCTCAAAGCCGTCGTGACGGCGCTGAAGGACCATCCCTACCTGAACGCGTCCTACGACGAGGCGCGCGGCGAGCTCCTGCTCAAACGCCACTACCACCTCGGCATCGCGGTCGACACCCCCGAAGGGCTCGTGGTGCCGGTGATCCGGGACGTGGACCGGAAGGACCTCGTCACCCTGGCCGACGAGGTCACCGACCTCGGGGCGCGGGGCCGCGCGCGACGCCTGCAGGTGCACGAGCTCCGCGGCGGGACCTTCACCGTCAGCAGCCTCGGCAAGCTCGGGGGCGCGTTCGCCACCCCGATCATTCACCAGCCGGAAGTAGCGATCCTCGGCGTCCACGCCATCAAGGATCGCCCCGCGGTGGTGGACGGCGCCGTGGTGCCGCGCAAGCTGCTCTACCTGTCGCTCTCGTACGACCACCGTGTCGTGGATGGAGCCGTGGCGGCCCGTTTCATGGCCCAGCTTCTCGAGCTCGTGGAGCACCCCGACCTGCTCATGCTGCGGCTCTGAGCCGGATCCCGCGTCCGACCATCCTCCGAAGTTCAGCGCACGCGCCTCCCGAGCGCGCAATAAACGCTCCCCCCCTCGCGCCTGACGTCCCGCGGCAACGCCGTCCTTCCCGATACAACGTCCGCTGACTTCCGGTCGGAACACATGTTGCTAGGGCGCCGACGACAACACGTCGCCGCGCGCGATTCCAACGCCCCTCAGAGGCGGCGACGAACGAGGTGTGTTCTTCGGTCGGGGCCCGACGGCTCGCCGTCGGTGGAGACCGAACCTGGAAGGAAGTGAGGAGTAGCGATGTCATCCAGAAGGCTGTTCTCCATGCTGGCGCTCGTCGCCGCAGCGCTGGTCGGCTGCGGCAATCCGCAAGGCAGCGAACCGACGGGCTCGAAGTCGTCGTCCATCTCGGACGGCACCTCGGACTTCACGCACACCAACGTCGGAGCCGTGCTCCGCAGGGACCCCACCTCGGGGCTCTGGCGTCTGACCTGCTCGGGGACGCTCGTCGCGCCGAAGGTGTTTCTCACCGCCGGCCACTGCATGCGCGCCGAGCGCATGGCGGTGACCTTCATCCAGAACATCGCGCCGGGGAATCCCATCCCGGCCGACGCCCCGGTCTTCGAGGGCACGGCGGTCCGCCACCCGAACTACGTCGCAGGCGGCGACGGATCGCGCGAGCGCTTCGACTACATGGTCCTGCTCCTCGACGAGGCCCCGGGACTCCCCCTCGCCACGCTGCCGAGCGCCGGCGTCATCGACCAGCTGGCGAAGAACGGAACGCTCTCTCTGCGCAGCGACATGACCGCCGTGGGGTACGGCCTGGCCGAGAACAACGGCATGGGCGGCGGCTCCAACTATTGGGCGCTCAGCAACGAGCGGCGACGGGCGCAGATGGACTTCAACGCGCTCACCGGTAAGTCCATGATCAAGGCCACGCGCCGGCTCGGGGGCGACGGCACGGTCTGCTTCGGCGATTCGGGCGGGCCGCTCTTCTACACCATCGACGGCGTGGAGACCCTCGTCGGGACCGCCACCATCGGCGACGCCTCGTGCAGCACGCTCTACCTGGCCTCCCGCACCGACCTGGCGCAGGCGCGGGACTTCCTCGCGCCGTACGTGACCCTGCCGTAGCATCGCGCCCTCCCCTCGCCAGTCCCCCCCTCCCGCGACTCGAGGCTGCCCCCGCCTGGCGGCCCAGGGGGCCAGTTCGTGGGGACGGACGACCCCCCGCCTTGCCGCGGCGGCCGAGCCCGCCCCCCGCTGGCCGCCCGCAAACCCGCAAGCCGGCTGCACTTGCACGCCCATCCGCGCTATCCGGGCGGCGCGCCACGGCGGCACGGACCCTGCAAGAGCCAGGCGGCGAGGCCCCGAAAAGATGAAGCTCCCACGCCGCCTGCTGCTGCTCGTTCTGGTCGCCGCCCTCGGCGCCAGCGGGTGCGTCGGCTGGAGCGGCCCCGACGCGGAGCTCCCGGAGGAGGCAGACCTCGACCGCTCCGCGGCCCGCGCCGACACCGCGCGGCTGACGCTCCTCTACACCGCCGACGAGCACGGCTGGCTCCGTCCCACGAGCAACTCGAACGCCACCGAAGGGGGCGCGGCCGAGCTGCTCTCCCGCTTGAAGAAGAAGGAGGGCTACGAGAAGGACGCCGGCACGGTCCTCCTGAGCGGCGGAGACATGTGGACCGGCCCCGCCATCTCCACCTGGTTCAAGGGGGAGTCCACGGCCGAGGTCATGAACGCGATGGGCTACCGCGCCGCGGCCCTCGGCAACCACGAATTCGACTTCGGGCGCAGCGTCCTCGAGACGCGACGCGCCGCCTCGGACTTTCCCTTCCTGGCCGCGAACGTGGTGCGCGCCGACGGCGGCCCGCTGGGCTTCGCCGAGCCGTACACGATCCTCGAGGCGGACGGGGTGAAGATCGGCCTCGTCGGCCTCGCACTGAAGGAGACGCCGCAGGTGACCCAGGCCACGGCCGTGGCCGGGCTCTCCTTCGGTGACTACGCCCCGGCCCTGCGCACCTACGTGCCGGAGGTAAGGTCCAGAGGCGCGCAAGTCGTCATCGTCCTCGCGCACGTCTGCTTGAAGGACCTCGAGAAGCTGGCCGCCGAGGTCGCGGACCTCGAGCTCCCGGTGATGTTCGGCGCGCATTGCCACGAGACCGGCGCGCGCAAGGTGGGCAACACCTGGCTCGTCGCGCCGGGGAGCTTCTTCAAGCGCTACGCTCGCGTCACCCTTTCGGTCGAGCGCGCCTCGGGGCGCGTCACGAAGGCTGCCGCAACCACGATCGCCAACAGCTCCATCAAGCTGCCGAGCTTCATCTCCTGGCTCGCCCCCCCCACCGTCCCCGACGCCGACGTCAAGGCGATCGTGGACGGCTGGCAGACCAAGACCGAGGCCGAGCTGGGCAAGGTGATCGGCTATACCCGGACCGGTCTCACGCGGACCGCGCAGCTCCCCAACCTCGTCACCGACGCCTGGCGCTGGGCCTACCCGCAGGCGGAGCTCGCGCTTTCGAACACCGGCGCCCTCCGCCAAGACGTGAACGCCGGCGACATCACCCTCGCCGAGCTCGTCGGGCTCATGCCCTTCGACAACACCCTCTACGACCTCCGCCTGACGGGGGCGCAGGTGCTCGAGAACCTCTCGTGCTGCGGCGGCGTGGCGACCTCGGGGCTGCGCCTGGACCACGGCCGAGCCATCCTCACCAGCACGGGTCAGGAGCTAGACGCGACGCACACCTACCGCGTCCTCGTGAACAGCTTCATGTACGGCGGAGGGGACGGCTTCCGCTTCAAGCGGCAGGACCCGGCGGGCTACGACACCACCATCGACTGGCGTCAGCCGGTCATCGACTGGGTGGTCGCGCAGGGCTCCTCGGCGGCGAATCCCCTCGAGGCGAAGGTGGACGCCACGCCGCGAAAGTAGCGCGCGTAGCTCGCGTCAGCGATGCGACGACGGACCGGCGGGGGCCTTCGCCCCGGGTCCCTGCGCCACGTTCTTCGACGGCCCGCCCGCCCCCGGCGCGGCGATCGCCACCTGCTCCAGCTCGGCCCGGCGTCGCGCGAGCTCCGCCAGAAAGCGCAACCGCTCCGCTCCCGGCAGGTACGCGCCGCGCTGCACCGGCAGGCGCTGCGGATCCACGTAGCGACCTCCCTGCGTCACGCCGTAGTGCAGGTGCGGCCCCGTGGCGAGTCCCGTCATCCCGACCGTGCCGATCACCTGCCGCTGCTTGACCTTCATCCCGGGCTTGAGCCCGCGCGCGATGCGGTCGAGGTGCATGTAGAGGGTGGCGATCCCGTTCGTGTGCCGCAGCACCACCATGTTGCCCGCGCCGCCCGACGGCTTGGCCGACACCACCGTCCCGTCGGAGGCGGCCCACACGGGCGTTCCGCGCGCGGCGGCGTAGTCCACCCCCTGGTGGGCCTTCATGCGATGCAGCACCGGATGGAAGCGCCGCTTGGTGAACTGCGAGCTGATGCGCCGGTAGACGAGCGGCGTCTTCAGAAACGAGCGCCGGATCGAGCGCCCCTCGGCGTCGTAGTAGCCCTCTTCGCCCCCCTTCGCGCGGTGCCAGTAGGCCTGAAAGCGCCCGGCGCGCCCGCGATACTCCGCCGCCAGGATCCGGCCGTAGCGGTGCAGCTTTCCCTGGTGGTAGTGCTTCTCCACGACCACGCGCACCTCGTCCCCCTCGCGCGGATCCAGGTACCAGTTGATGTCCCACGAGAAGAGCTCCACGAAGCGCGCCACGAGCGCCCCGGACTCCCCCGCCTCGGAGAGCGCGCGGTTGAGCGACGAGTCGATGCGTCCGCCCACCCGGACCGTCTTCGCCTCGAGCTTCGACTCCAGCTTGCGCGCCAGGAGCGCGCCCGCCCGCGACCGCGTGACCTCCACCGAGGAGATCGGCGAGATGCGATAGCTGAAGCGCAAGAGCGCCCCGGTGCGCCCGTCGAGGGCTGCCTCGAAGGACTGGTCGGCTCGCAGCGCACGCAGGTTCAGCTCGCGCTTGAGCGCCGCCACGAGCGCGCTCTGGTCGGCCGGCGCCAGCCCGAGCGGCGCGAGCGCGGCGGCCAGCCCGAGGTGCCCGGCCATCCCTCCGCGGACGAGCCGCGCATCGACCGGGAGTTCCCTCGCGAGCGAAGCCGTGGGCGAGGCGGTCTTGCCCGCTTGCACGGCCTGGCCCTTGATGGCCGAGGTCTTCATCACGTCGCGGATCGAGGTGCCCCCGCGAAAGAAGAAGACGTAGACGTTGATCCCCACGAGCGCGGCGAAGAGGGCTCCGAGCCGGAGGCTGGCGCGCACGTTTTCGCGACGACGGGGGCGGCGACGAGGAGAAGGTCCGAGACCTTGTAGCGTGGGACGGGGCACTGCGGTCGTCCGCTCCTTCGATGGGCTCGCGGGGAAGACCCGACGAGGCCTCACCCTGGTATCACGCGTCCCCCAAGGTGTCAATTTTGTGAGCGGATCCGTCGCCGAGCGCGCCAACGCAACCCACCCGGACTCATCCGGCGTGCCCCGCCGACGCGATGAGGGCGCGCGCATTCGCCCGGGCCTGGTCCGTCACGCGGGCCGAACCGAGCATCCGGGCCAGCTCCTCCACCCGTTCCTCGGGCGTGAGCAGCGCCACCGCCGTGCGGGTACGCCCCTTCTGGCTGGCCTTGCCCACGTGGAAGTGCCGGTCGGCGTAGGCCGCTACCTGCGGGAGGTGCGTCACGCAGAGCACCTGCCGCGCCTTCGCCACCCGGGCGAGGGACCGGCCCACGGCATCCGCCGCGGCGCCCCCGACCCCCGCGTCCACCTCGTCGTAGATCGAGCTCCGCACCGGGTCGTGCCGCCCGAGCACCTGCTTCAGCGCGAGCATGATGCGCGAGAGCTCGCCCCCCGACGCGGTCTTGGCCAGCGGTCGCGGAGCCTCGCCCGGGTTCGCCGCGACGAGCAGCTCGACGCGGTCCCACCCCTCCCGCGAGACGCGCCGCCCGTCGAAGAGCATCGCCTTCGGGGTGTCCTCGCGCGGAGCGAGCGGCGTCAGCTCCACCGCCAGTTGCGCCCCTTTCATGGAGAGCGCCGAAAGCTCCTTCGCCACCTGCGCTGAAAGCTCGCCGGCCGCCGCCTGTCGCGCGCGCGACAGCTCCTCCGCCGCGCGCTCCACCTCGCTCCGCGCCTCCGCGAGCCGCCCTTCCGCCGCCTCCAGCCGCACCTCGTAGGCCTCGAGCTCCTCGAGCTCGGCGCGCATCGCCTCTCCCCGGGCCAGCACCTCCGCGAGCTCCCCGCCGTACTTGCGCTTCAGCCGGTGCAGCGCCTCGAGTCGCTCCCCGACCTCCTCGAGCCGGGTCGGGTCGTCCTCGATCGCGCCGGCGTACCGCGCGAGCCCCTGGGCCACATCCTCCACGAGGACCCGCGCCTCGCGGAGCTGCGCCGCCAGCGCCCCGAGTCGACCGTCCACCGCCGAGAGCTCGTCGAGCCGCGTCTCCACCGCGGCGAGCCGCTCCGACACCGAGCCCTCGTCACCGTAGAGCGCCGCCTCTCCCCCCGCCGCCGCCTCGAGCAGCTCCCCCGCCCGTCCGAGCTGCCGCCGCTCCGCCTCGAGCGCCTCGTCCTCTCCGAGCCGCGGGTCCACCCCCGCGAGCTCCTCCACCTGATACCGCAGGTAGTCCACCCGCTCGGCCCGCTGCCGTTCGTCGAGCTGCAACCGGGCGAGGCCCTCCCACGCCGCGCTGAGCCGTCCGTAGGCCTCGGCCATCTGCGTGACGAGACCCTCCGGCACCCCCGCCGCGTCTAGGAGTCGCCGCTGAACCCCCCGGTCCTCGAGGAGCTGTTGCTCGTGCTGCCCGCTGATGTCCAGCAGCCGCGCCGTCACCTCGGAGAGCACCGCCGCCGTGGAGAGCGCCCCATTGATGTAGATCCGCCCCCGCCCCGAGGCCGAGATCACCCGGCGCACCAGGAGCTCCTCGCCGTCGAGCGGCAACCCGGCCGTCTCGAGCGCCTTCAGCACCTCGGGGGCACCGGCCAGGTCGAACTGCGCCTCCACCGTGGCCTCGGGGGCGCCGGTACGGACCATCTCCGCGCTCGCCCGCGCCCCCCGCAGGATCGCCGCCGCCTCCACGATGATGGACTTGCCGGCTCCCGTCTCGCCGGTCAGGACGTTCAGCCCCGGGCCGAGCTCGAGCTCCACCCCCTCGATAATGGCCAGGTTCAGGATCCGCAGGTGCGCCAGCATCTGCGCCATCTTCTAGCAAAGGCGCCCCCGCCTTGTCCCCCCTTGACGTAGCGGCCGAAGAATTCTAAGGATTGGCCCCGCCGGGGGCGGTACTGGCCCTGCCCGAGCCCCGCCGGAGGCGTCGGCTATTCTTAAAGATTGACAGCGGCCGCCGCAGATCATAGATAAGTGCGTTTCGCAGACCCAGGGAATCTGGGGGAAAACCAGTTAGGAATCATCGATGAAGACGATCAGCGCCAAACCGAGCGAGGTCACTCGCAAGTGGGTGGTGGTAGACCTCCAGGGCAAGACCCTCGGCCGGGCCGCCAGCGCCATCGCGTGCATCCTGCGCGGCAAGCACAAGCCCGAGTTCACGCCGCATGTGGACACGGGGGACTTCGTGGTGGTGGTGAACGCCGACAAGGTGCAGCTCACCGGCCGCAAGTGGGACCTCAAGATCTACTATCACCACAGCCAGTACCCGGGCGGACTGCGGAGCTGGACCGCCAAGCAGCTCCTGGCGCACAAGCCGGGGGAGCTCGTTCGGCTGGCGGTCAAGGGGATGCTGCCCAAGAACCCGCTCGGGCGCGCCATGATCAAGAAGCTCAAGGTATACGCCGCGCCCGGGCACCCGCACGAGGCGCAGCAACCGACTCCGGTGGAGATCTAAGATGGCCACGAACGCTCAAGAGTACTACGGCACCGGCCGACGGAAGGAAGCGGTCGCCCGCGTGTGGATGACGCCCGGCGCCGGTCAGGTGATGATCAACGGCCGTCCGATGGACGACTACTTCCCGCGCGTCACGAACCGCATGGTCATGTCGCAGCCGCTCGCCCTGACGGAGACCGAGGGGAAGATGGACGTGCGGGTGAACGTCTGCGGCGGCGGCCACAGCGGCCAGGCGGACGCGATCAAGCACGGCATCAGCCGCGCCCTCCTCGTGTACGACGCCGCCCTGCGCGGCACGCTCAAGAAGGCCGGCTACCTGACGCGCGACTCCCGCGCCAAGGAGCGCAAGAAGTACGGTCAGCCGGGCGCGCGCAAGCGGTTCCAGTTCAGCAAGCGCTAGCCGCCGGTCTCCGCGAGGGCGGGGGCCCGCGCGGCCCGCCGCCTCCACGTCTCCTGGCCGCCCGAGGGGTGCCCTGGGATGAGCTCCAAGCGATCCAAGAAGCGGTCCGGAAAGCGCGGCGACTCCGCGTCGGGGAGCGGGACCATGTCCGGCTTCCGCAGCGGGCTCAAGGGTCTCGTCGGAGCGGGGTCCAAGAAGAAGGAAGGCCCCCTCAGCCGCGCGCTCACCTACGTCCTGCTCGCGGCCGCGCTAGGGGTGGTGGCCTACCGGCTCTACCAGTGCACGGGCGCTAGCCGTTGAGGCTCCGGAGGCCCCGAGCAGGTTCTCTCGGCCTCCGCCTCCTCGTCGCGTACCTCGTCCCCACTCTCGGCCTCCTCGCGCTCTTCGCGTGGCTCGCCTCTCGCGCCACCGCGCACTACCTCGAGGCGGCGCTCGGCGAGCGGCTGATGGGCATCGCGCAGGCCGCCGCGACGCAGGTGAGCCCCGAGTCCGTGGCCTTTCTCGCGCCGGGGGACGACGACAGCCGCACCGCGCAGCGCCTGCGGCACAAGCTGCTCCAGCTCCGCGACCGCACCGGCGTGGCGCGCATCTTCGTCCTGGACCGCGAGCTCCGCAGCCGGACGGACACCGAGGCGGGCGTCCGCATCGGGGACCGCCACTACCAGGCCGAGGCCGATCGGTCGGAGCTGCGGCGCGTCTTCGGCGGAGAGGCGGCCTCGTCGGTCCTCTTCGAAGGCAACGACGGACGCACCTACAAGACGGGCTACGCCCCGGTCCGGGAAGGGCAGACCGTGGTGGCCGTCCTCGGAGCGGCCGGGAGCGCTGCCTTCTTCGCCGACCTTCGCCGCCTGCGCACCTACCTCGTCCTCTCGGCCGGCGTCGTCGCCGTGGTGCTCGTGGGCGTCACCGTGCTCGTCGCCCGGCGCATCAGCCGTCCCCTGCGGGAGCTCGCCGGCGCGGCCACGCGCATCGGGGCCGGGGAGCTCGACCGGGAGATCCCCGTGCGTGGAGGCGACGAGGTGGGGCTTCTCGCGCGCACCATGAACGAGATGCGGCAGCAGCTCCACGAACGAGAGCAGCAGCTCCAGCTCATGCTCTCCGGGATCGCCCACGAGGTGCGCAACCCGCTCGGCGGCATCGCCCTCTTTGCCGGGCTGCTGCGCGAGGAGCTGGCCGACAAGCCCGAGCAGCTCGAGATGGTCCAGCGGATCGAACGCGAGCTCGGCTACCTGAAAAACGTGGTGGGCGAGTTCCTGGACTACGCGCGAAAGGCCCCACCCCACCTGCAGGAGCTCGACCTTGCCCCGCTCCTCGAGGAGCTCGCGCAGG
The DNA here is from genome assembly GCA_020848905.1 of Deltaproteobacteria bacterium. Classification (NCBI taxonomy): domain Bacteria; kingdom Pseudomonadati; phylum Myxococcota; class Myxococcia; species Deltaproteobacteria bacterium. The sequence continues at coordinate 26,900 of JADLHG010000016.1, read as the reverse complement.
TCGTGGAGGCGGACGCCGCGACCGCCGGCCTCGTGCTCAGGCGCGAGCTCCCCTCCACGCCGGCCATCGGCGACGGCGAGCAGCTCCGTCGGGTGGTGCTGAACCTGGCGCGCAACGCGATACAGGCCACCGCGAAGGGGGGCGCGATCACGCTGCGCTGCGGCCTCGACGACGGCACCCCGTTCCTCGAGCTCGAGGACACCGGCAGCGGGATCGCCCCCGAGCTGCTGGAGCGCATCTTCGCGCCCTTCTTCACCACGCGGGAAAAGGGGACGGGGCTCGGCATGGCCCTCTCCAAGAAGATCGTCGACCAGCACGGCGGGGGTATCGCCGTGGCCAGCCTGGTCGGCCAGGGGACCCGGGTTCGCGTTACACTGCGGCCGGCCGGATGAGCTCCATCCGGAAACGCCCAGCGAGGACGTCATGAGCAGAATTCTCATCATCGACGACAACGAGACCATCCGCTTCGGCCTGCAGCAGGTGATCCGCAAGATGGGGCACGAGACCCTCATCGCCGCCTCGGGGAAGGAAGGGCTCGAGCTCTTCAAACAGCACGAGGTGGACTTCGTGATCACCGACCTCAAGATGGAGGGGATCGACGGGGTCGAGGTGCTCCGGCAGGTCGCGGAGCGGGACCCGGACTGCCCCACCATGATCGTCACCGCCTTCGGCACGGTGGAGACCGCCGTCGAGGCGATGAAGCTCGGAGCCCTAGACTTCCTGCAGAAGCCCTTCGCCCCCGAGGTGGTCCGCCTCAAGGTGGAACGCGCGCTCGAGCTCCGTGCCACGCGTCGAGCCAGCCAGCGCCTGCAAGGCGAGAACGAGCTTCTGCGCGAGGAGGCGCACGTCCGCTACGACGACCTGGTGGGCAGCTCGCCGCTCATGCTCGCCCTCTACCGCGCCATCGAGAAGGTCGCCCCGACCGATTCGTCGGTCTTCATCACCGGAGGCAGCGGCACGGGAAAGGAGCTCGTCGCGCGAGCGATTCACAAGCGCAGTCGACGGGCCCAGGGACCGTTCATCAAGGTCAACTGCGGCGCGCTCACCGAGACGTTGCTCGAGAGCGAGCTCTTCGGCCACGAGAAGGGGGCGTTCACGGGCGCGGTGAAGCGGCGCCTCGGACGCTTCGAGCTCGCCGACGCCGGCACGCTCTTCCTCGACGAGATCGGCGACATCACGCCTGCGCTGCAGGTGAAGCTCCTGCGCGTGCTGCCGGAGCAGGAGTTCGAGCGCGTCGGCGGCGAGAGCACGGTGCACGTGGACGTGCGCGTGGTCAGCGCCACGAACAAAGACATCCAGCAGGAGGTGCGCGAGGGACGCTTCCGCGAGGACCTCTACTACCGCCTGCACATCGTACCGCTGCACATCCCGCCCCTCGCCGAGCGTCGCGAGGATATCCCGCAGCTCGCGCGACACTTCATCGAGACGCTCGCCCCACGCACGAACCCCAAGGTGACCGGCATTGCCGACGACGCGCTCGGCCGGCTCATGGCCTACCCCTGGCCGGGCAACGTGCGCGAGCTCGAGAACGCCATCGAGCAGGCCCTGGTCTTCGCCGACGGGGATACCGTCACGCTCTCGTCGCTCCCCGAGTTCGTCCGGGGAGAGCCCGCGGGCGAGACGCTGGCCCTGCCGAAGGGGCAGATGTCCCTCCCCGAGATCCTGGAGGACCTCGAGCGGCAGCTGATCCTCAAGGCCTACAAGGACGCGGGCGGCGTGAAGACCGAGACCGCGCGGCGCCTGGGCGTGAAGACCTCGGCCCTCTACTACAAGCTGGAGAAGTACGGCATCTCGTGAGGCCTGTCTTGTTGCCGTCGAGAAGCTCGCGGCGCGGGTGGACCCCGCCGCCCCAACGTACCGAGATCACCGAGTGAATCCCACATCGTCCGCGTCGGGAATCTGAGGCCCCCCTCCCCACGGCTCAAATTTCTGAGGGGGGCCCAACGACGCGGCCGAACCCGGATCAGCTGGCGATCTACGGCGTTAGTCCCGACCGAGCCCGGTAGCAGCCGTGGCACGTAGCTTGCTGTAGAATTCATGCGATGCGCGCTCTGACCGCCAGCCTCCTCGCTCTCCTCCTCTTCCTGGGTTCGTCCCGGGCGTGGAGCGAGCCGTCTGCCGGAGAGCTCGAGCAGCGCTACCAGCTTCTCAGCGGACACCGCGCCCGCCTCGAGGCGGCGCTCACCGACCACGGGCGCCGGATCGCGCGGCTGAAAGCGCAGACCGCGGGGCTTCAGCGCGACTACCAGCTCCAGGCCGCCCTGCGCGTGAGCCAGGAGCTCGCTGGACGCTTGACCCGCATCGACGGGGAGCTACGCACCGTCCGAGGACAGCTCGCGTCGGCGCTCGTGCTCGCCGCGGCTCGCACCACGGATGCGCAGGAACGCGACCGGCTGCGCCGCCGTCGAGAGGCTCTCCTCGCGGAGCAGCAGCGGGCCAGCCAGAACGCGCGCATCGTGACCGGCGGGCAGGTGAGCCCCCACGACAGCGCCGAGGATCTCGAGGAGAAAGCCGACCTGCTCAAGGATTCCGAGGAGAAGGTCCGCAAGCAGCTCCGCCGTCTGCAGGCGCAGCTCGGCCAGCTCCAGCACAAGGCGCGCCTCGAACGGCACAGCCGCGCCGCCGACGACAACCCCTTCGTCGAGGACGCCCCTCGTCGAACCGCGCGCCCGAAGATCGTGGGCGCAGCGGCCACCGGGGATTCGAGCGGCGCGGCGGCCCCGAAGGCGCCGAGCGGGCAGAAGGTTACGGCCCCCCCTGCGGCCGGTGCGACGACTCGGGGCGAGGACAAGGGGAACAACTCCGACAGCGTCCCCGAGGCTGCGGCGTCGCCCGCCCCGCCGGCGGCGCCGGGCTCTTTCAGCGGCGGCGCCTCTGCCGGCGGTCACGCAGGCGGCAGCGGCGCTCCGTCGGAACCGGCGCGTGCCACCGCTGCGCCGAGCGCCGTCGGGTCCTCGCCGCAGGTGGGCGTCACGGTGCGAGACGTGCTCGACCCGGCCACCCTCCGCGAGCTGGAGCGAGCCGGCGCCCGCGGGGACCTCAAGGCCCGCGTGGCGGCCCTGAAGAAGGCCAGTCAGCAGCTCGACGAGCTGGCCAGGGGGCTAGCGGCGCGGGCCGAGACGCTGCGCCAGCGGGCCAAGACGCTTCGCCGCCACAAGTAGCCGCGCCCTTTCCGCGCCCCGGCCTCACGAGCCGTCCGCACTCTCGTATTCGAAGCGCAGCCCCACGAACAGCGTGTGGCGCAGAAAGCCCGGAAGGCGCGTCGTCGCCGCCGCCGCCGGACTCCCCGAGGAGACCGACTCGTTCACGTAGAGGTTGTAGCGCAGGCCGACGGACCAGCGAGCCCAGAGGTCGCGCCCCACGTGGAGCACGAGGTTCGATCGGTTCTCGTCGTCGATGCTGACGAAGGTCTGGGTGGCGACCTGGCTCGTCAAGTACGGGTCGCGGAAGCGGCTGAACTGCAGCGCTCCCTTGACGGTGAAGAAGAGCCCCCAGGGCAGATGCGTGGTGAACTTCAACCCGAGCACCTGCCGGACGAAGCTCTCGCCGTAGCTGTTCGAATGGTTGAGCTCGGCGCTGTACCAGAGCGTGGCCGCCGCGTTGCCGAGATAGCTCACCTCGGCGCGGAGCACCTGCCCGACGTCGTAGCGGCTCCCCTCCTTCGGGTAGTTGCAGAGCATCAGCGCCCCCGGCGCCGGATCGCAGCGCTCGCGGACCCCGATGAGCGGGCCGTCGTAGTCGCGCAGCGTCGCGGCGTACGACACCCCGAGGCGCCAGTTCACCACCTCGTCCTCTCGCCCCGAGCTGAGCTCGCGCGTGAGCGCCACGCCGCCCACGAGGCCATGGAAGCTGTAGTCGGGCACCGGCTTGTACCGTAGCCCGAGGTAGCCCAGCTGGAGCATCCCGCTCGTGGCCGACGCGGGGTGACTGAGGTGCAGGCGCAGGAAGGCGCTCCCCGTGCGGAAGTCCCGCTCGGACTGCCGCTGGAACGCGTCGTAGTAGCTCCCCGCGGCCGCGAGGGCCAGCGCGCGGCGCACGCGCGAGGTGACCTCGAGCTGCCCGCCCGCCACCGCTTCGTCCGCCGGGCGACCGGCCTCGGTGAAGAAGACCTTCCCCCCGCCGTTCAGCTGAGCGCCGAGCCGGAATCGATCTCCCAGGGGGACCTGCGCCCGTCCGCTGGCCGTCACGCGCAGGAGCGGCGCGCTCTGCGCCGAGTCCGCCCCCTGCTGCGGCAACCGGCGCGGATTCGAGTCCAGCTCCGGCCCGGCCTCCACGGCCGCCCCGTACTCCCCGCGTCCGAGCGCGCGCTCGGGCGCCCCCGCGAGAAGTACCGGCACGGCGAAGCGCACGACCCACACGCCGGGACTGGGCATCCGCATCGCCCGGCATTCTACTCCGCGGGCGGACGCTCGCCCTCTGCCCAATTTCACCAGGGACGCGGCTTAACCCCGCGCAGAAAACAGGCGCGCTCCGCCCGCAAAGCGTTCTACACTGACGCCGATGAAGGGGAAGCCGCCCCCACCGGACGAGACGACGCTGCTTCTGTCCGTGGTCCAAGGGCACCCGGGGGCCTGGAACGCGTTCTACGGCCGCTACGCGCGCCTCATCGTGGCCTGCATCCGCAAGGTCCTGGTGCGCTACGCGGGCCCCTGCTCCGAGGCGGACCTGGAAGACGTGGTCAACACCGTCTGCCTGCAGCTCGTGCGAGACGACTACGACAAGCTCAGGCGCTTTGACCCGGGCCGCGGCTACCGCCTCTCGAGCTGGGTGGGGCTCATCGCCACCAACGCGGCCCACGACGCCCTCCGTCGCCGGGGTCCCACGACGTATTCCTTCGACGACCCCTCGGCGAGCGTCCCCGACCTGACCGAGGAGGGGGACGATCCCGCCGAGCTGACCGCGCGTCGCGAACAGCTCGCGGTCCTGAACGAGGCCGTGAAGCAGCTCAGCCCCTCCGAGCAGGCCTTCCTGCGCTACTACTACCAGGAAGAGCTGGAGCCCGAGGAGATCGCCGAGCTCCTCGGCATCAGCGTCAACACCGTCTACAGTCGAAAGAACAAGGTACGCACCAACTTGCAGCGCATCATTCAGGAGCTGGGGTCAGGCTAGGCCCCAAGCCGAGCGAGCGCCGTGCCCACGCCCTGCGCGGGCAGGGACCTGCGGCCTCGGCCGCAGGAAGGAAGCCCGGACAGCCGCGTATCAAACGGTAGTGATCATGAGCGGAACGAACCCCATAGCGCGCGACGACCTGGACCGCCGACTCGGCCGTGCGCTCAAGCGAATCGCGTTGAGGCGACCCCTCCCTCTCGCGGCGCCGGGGGAACCGTCGGACGAAGAGCTGCTGCGCTACGCGGAGGGGCAGATGGAAGGGGCCGAGAAGACCACCTTCGAGGCCCTGCTCACCACATTCCCTTTCAGCCGCGAGCGACTCGAGATCCTGGCCGAGGCTCTGGCGGAGACGGAGGCGGAGGCGCTCTCGGATGAGGCCAGCGAGCAGTCGCGCGCCCGCCTGAGTCCCGACAGCCAGCCCGGCTACCTCGCGCGCATGGTTTTCCGCCTCGCCACCCTGGGGCAGGGAGCCACGCAAGCCCTGCACTTTCTCCGCGGAACGCATCTTCCCGTCGCGCTGCAGGCGGCGGCGCTGGCCCTCCGGGGCCCCGACGCCACGGCGACCACCGACACCCTCCATCAGTTCGAGCACGTCTTCGGCGAGCATCGCGCCCTCGTGCACCTCGAGGCCGTGCCGGCCAGGGGCGCCGAGCTGCGGGTAGAGCTCTCGCACTCCGGCGTGCCGGTGGCCGACGGCCGGGCCGCCCTGAAGCGAGAGGGCCAGCTCGTCGAGTCCGTGAAGCTCAAGAACGGCGCGGCGAGCTTCCTCGACCTCGAGCCCGCCCGGTACGAGGTGGAGCTGCTGGAAGCCGGAGAGGGGCTCGGGCGTCTCGCCGTCACCATCCTCCCGGCGTAGCCTCGCCCTCCCCCTAGAACGCCAACCCCAAAAACGAGAAAAGCCGCCCCGGACACGCGTCCGGAGCGGCCTCTCGGTCCGTCAGCCTCGCGGCCGCCGGCTTACATCCCCATGCCGCCCATGCCGCCCATACCGCCCATGCCACCCATGCCGCCGCCATGCGCGTGGCCGCCGGCCGCCTTCTCCTCGTCCTTGGGCTTCTCGGCCACCATCGCCTGCGTGGTGAGCATCAGCCCCGCCACGCTCGCGGCGTTCTGCAGCGCCGTACGCACGACCTTGGTGGGGTCGATGACGCCGGCCTTCACCATGTCCTCGTAGGTGTTGTTCGCCGCGTTGTAGCCGAAGGCGTCCTTGCCCTCCTTGACCTTCTGCACGACGATCGAGCCCTCGACGCCCGCGTTCTCCGCGATGTAGCGCGCCGGAGCCTCGAGCGCGCGACCGATGATCGCCACGCCCACCTTCATCTCGTCGTTCTTCATCTCCTCGGCGGTGGACAGCTTGCGAAGGGTCTCCTGGCAACGCAGGAGCGCCACGCCGCCGCCGGGAACGATCCCCTCTTCCACGGCCGCGCGCGTCGCGTTCATCGCGTCCTCGACGCGCGCCTTCTTCTCCTTCATCTCGGTCTCGGTGGCCGCGCCGACCTTGATCACCGCGACGCCGCCGACCAGCTTCGCCAGCCGCTCCTGCAGCTTCTCACGGTCGTAGTCCGAGCTGGTCTCCTCGACCTGCCGGCGGATCTGCTCGCAACGGCCCTGGATGTCCTTCTTGTTGCCGGCGCCGTCGACGATCGTCGAGTTGTCCTTGTCGATCGTGATGCGCTTGGCGCGACCCAGGTCCTTCAGGGTCAGGTTCTCGAGCTTGAGCCCGAGGTCCTCGGTGATCGCCTGGCCGCCCGTCAGGATGGCGAGGTCCTTCAGCATCTCCTTGCGGCGGTCGCCGAAGCCGGGGGCCTTGACGGCGCAGCAGGAGAGCGTGCCACGAAGCTTGTTCACCACCAGCGTGGCGAGCGCCTCGCCCTCCACGTCCTCGGCCACGATGAGCAGCGGACGGCCGCTCTTCGCGATCTGCTCGAGCACGGGGAGCAGGTCCTTCATGTTGGAGATCTTCTTCTCGTGGATCAGGATGTAGCAGTCGTCGAGGGCCACTTCCATCCGCTCGGCGTCCGTCACGAAGTACGGCGAGAGGTAGCCGCGGTCGAACTGCATCCCCTCCACGACCTCGAGGGTGGTCTCCATCGACTTGGCTTCCTCGACGGTGATGACCCCTTCCTTGCCCACCTTCTCCATCGCCTCGGCGATGATGTTGCCGATCGTCTCGTCCCCGTTGGCCGAGATCGTGCCCACCTGGCCGATTTCCTGACGGCCCTTGGTCGGCTTGGACATCTTCTTCAGCTGGTCCACGACCTTCTCGACCGCGATGTCGATCCCGCGCTTGATGTCCATCGGGTTGTGGCCCGCGGCCACCATCTTGCTGCCCTCGCGGAAGATCGCCTGGGCGAGCACGGTCGCCGTCGTCGTCCCGTCGCCGGCCACGTCGGAGGTCTTGGAGGCGACCTCCTTGACCATCTGGGCGCCCATGTTCTCGAACTTGTTCTCGAGCTCGATCTCCTTGGCCACCGTGACGCCGTCCTTGGTCACCGTGGGAGAGCCCCAGGACTTCTCGAGCACCACGTTGCGACCGCGGGGCCCGAGGGTCACGCGAACCGCGTCGGCGAGCGTGTTCACGCCGGTAAGGATCGCCGCGCGGGCCTTCTCATCGAACCGAATTTCCTTGGCTGCCATCTTGGTCTCCCTCTGCAATCAGCACGGCCGCTCGGGGGGCCCGAGTCGCACCGCAAGTTGTGTGGTTGAGCTGCGCGAAACTAGCCTTCGATGATCCCGAGCACCTCCTCCTCGCGGAGGATCAGGTGCTCGTCGCCTTCGATCTTGATCTCGGTGCCGGAGTACTTGCCGAAGAGGATGCGGTCCCCCTTCTTGACGTCGAGAGGCCGAACGCTCCCGTCCTCCAGCATCTTGCCCTGACCCACGGCGATCACCCGCCCCTCGATCGGCTTCTCCTTGGCCGAGTCCGGGATGATGATCCCCCCCTTCGTCTTCTCCTCCTCCGCAAGGCGCTTGACCAACAGGCGGTCGTGCAGTGGCCGGACGTTCATGCTCTCCTCCTCAACAGATTGATTTGTTTTTGCTTGTCGTCGTTGTTGGACGCGTTGTTAGCACTCCGCTTCTCTGAGTGCTAACGCCAGCTACCTATAAGCACGCGGCCGCCGTCCGTCAAGGGGGGAAAAGGTCGAACCAGTGAATTAAAGGGGGGCCGGCCCCGGTCGTTGTATTTGGAGAGGAAAATTGCGTTCCGGCGCAGAACTCGGCACCATAAATTCGGGAGGTTCTTTACCAAATGACCTCGAGAGGCTTGCTGACGACTGCATCGGTTCGGGACTTCTTCGAGACGGCCATTGCCGAGGCCATCAAGCGCCAGGAGCTGACGCCGGACGAGGCGACGGCGGCGTACCTCGTGGACCTGCTCTGCGAGTACATGACCCACGCCGCGCCCCCACTCGACCGGCCGCTCGGGGTCGTGATGGCCCAGAGTGAGGCCAATCTGACCGAGCCCCGGCTGCACCAGCTCAAACAGGTGGGCGACCAGGCGCTCTACGTGGCGGGCTTCTTCGGGCAGAGCCTGAGACGTCGCCAGCTCGACGTGGAGTACTACGCCACGCTGGGCGGCACAGCGTATCGCCGCTTGAGCGAGCTCCTCGACCGCCGTGGAGACGCCCCGCGCCTCTGCCAGGTCTACGGCGAGCTCTCCACCGATTTCCCCGAGTTCGTGGAGGTGCTGGCCGAGGTACGGGGGTCCACGGACGGCACCGCCACCGACGTCGGGTCGCTCTACGAGCAGTGGCTGCAGACCGGTCAGCGCGCCGTCGAACGCCGCCTGCACCAGGCCGGAATGCACGTGGTCCGACGATCGGCCGGTCTCCCCGAGGACAAGAATTGAGGCGCGGCGCATGCTGATCGAGCTGCAGGAGAGTCTCGAAGACCTCTACCGCCTCGACCCGGCGCCGAAGATCACGGGCTTCCTCGTCCCGGCGGAGGGGAACAAGCGCGAGGAGCTCATCATCGTCCAGGAGGAGGATCTCTTTCTCGGACTCGCGCTCGACCCGGAAGTTGTCCGGCGCCTTTTCGACCCGCTGCTCGCCGCTGGAAACCTGCAGGAGTTCTGCCTCGCCGTGGAAGGGGTGAGTCACTTCCTCTGCGTCATGCACCGCGTCCGCGAGGAACGCCCGATCACGATTCTCGAGCTCGAGCTTCAAGCCGAGGTCGACAAGTACGTGGCCAGCCTCATGCTGGCGCAGCGCTGCCCGAGCCTGCCCATGGAGCAGGTGCACCACCGTCTCTTCTCGGCCTACCGACTCGTCGACGGTCTCTCTCCCGACGAGGAGGAGCGGTACCAGCAGGCCAACACCCTCGCGCGCCGCTACACGCGTCGCCTCGACCGACGCTTCGTCCGTCGGCAGCAACTCCCCGCCATGCTCACAGAGCTGCGACGCTTCTACCGCATGGATTACTGGGCCAAGCAGGAGCTCATCCAGCGAGCCGCCTAATCGGCGATCGGCCGAACCTCCCTTTGACAGCCCCGAAATCGCCGTGCAACGATCAGCTCCCATGCGCTGGTGCCCCATTTGCGCTCGCCCCTTCGTCTCGACGGAACGCTTCTGCGCCGTCCACGGCCTGCCGCTCGTCGAAGGGCACCTCACCGCCGGGGGGCGCCCCGGTGAGCTGACCGGTCACATCCTCGACTACCGCTATCGCCTCGCGGGCGTGGCAGGCAAGGGCGGGATGGGCGTGGTCTACGAGGCGGAGAACCTCCGTATCGGACGCCGCTGCGCCGTGAAGGTGCTGCACCGCGAGCTGCACTCAGACCCCAAGATGCGCATGCGCCTCTTCCGGGAGGTGCAGGCCACCTCGCGCATCCTGCACCCCAACGTGGTGGAGATCCTCGACTACGGCGACGACGAGGTCGCCGGCTGCTACCTGGTGATGGAGTTCCTCGACGGCCAGAGCCTCGGGCAGTACGTGCGAGAGCACGGACGCATGCCGCTCGCCACGGTCTGCCAGATCGCCGTGCAGCTGACCTCCGCGCTCTCGGCGACCCACGGCCACGGGCTCATCCACCGGGACCTCAAGCCGAGCAACGTCCGCCTGCTCCCCGACGGGCGGGTGAAGGTGCTCGACTTCGGCCTGGTGAAGGCCTACGAGCCGCACACCGCCGAGGAGTTCATGACCCTCAGCACGGCGGGGATGGCCTTCGGCACGCCCTGGTACATGTCCCCCGAACAGGCGATGTTCAAGCCGCTCGACCCGCGCTCGGACATCTACAGCATGGGGGCCCTGCTCTACGAGCTGCTCGTCGGGCACCCGCCCTTCGAGGGGAACAATCCGCTCGAGGTCATCGACGCCCAGCGAAAGAAGCCCGTCCCCCTGCCGCGCACCCTCACGCCCCCCGTGGACATCACGGCGGCGGCGGAGCTCCTGCTCCTCAAGGCCCTGAGCAAGGACCCGAACGACCGCTTCCAGTCGATGGCGGAGTTCATGGAGGAGGTCTATCGCGTGGCCCAGGCCGCAGGGGTGTCGCTTCACGCGCTCGACCTCCCGGCAGCCCCGGGCGGACCGGAGCTCCGTGCGCACCCCTCGGGAGCGGCGGAGGCGGAGAAGGACCCTCAGGCCTTCTCCATCGGGTGGACGATCGCCGTCCCCAACACCTCGCCCGACCTCGCGGAGCTGCGACGCCTGGCCGTCGAGCGACGCGCCGGCCTCGCCGACCGCATGGTCGCCTCCCTGAAGCAGGCCTTTCCTCGCTATCGCAAGATGGACAGCGCGCTGCTCGGCAAGGCGGTCGAGCTCCTCCTCGGCACGGCGATCGACTTCCTCGCGGACGACGCGTCGCCCAGCCTCCCGGCGGGGCTCCGGCTCATCGCCGACGAGCGCGCCGAGCAGCAGTTCAGCCTCACGGAGCTCGTGGGGGCGTTGTGGACCGGCTTCGCCGTCTGCCGTCCCGTCTTTCAGGAGGCGGCCGGCAAGGACCTCGAGCGCTACGCGGCGCTCGAGGATCAGGTGGATCAGCGCATCCTCCCCTTCCTCCTCAAGATGGTCGAGTACTACGTCTCGAGCGTCCACGGTCGCCTGATGAAGCTGAACGAGGCGCTGGCCCAGCGCAACGAGGAGCTCCAGCAGCTCCGCGCCACGCTGGCCGATCAGGTGCGCGATGCGACCAGCCAGCTCGCCCAGGCGACGCAGCTCAAGGCGCACGTCATCGACAGCATCTCGTCGGGCCTGGTCCTCGTCGATCGCTCGACGAGGAAGGTGCTGCTCTTCAACCGTGCCATGGAGCGCATCAGCGGAGTCCCGGGCAGCCAGATCCTGGACCGCCCGATCGAGGAGGTCCTGACCTTCGTCGAGGGCGTGCCCCAGGAGGAATTCCTCGAGCAGGCCCGGATGCACGGGCAGGTCGGCCTCCGCAAGCTGCGCATGCGCTTCGCTTCCGGACCCGAGCGCGCGGTCTACGTGCGGGGCGACGCGATCGTCGATGTGGACGGACACCCGCTCGGGATGCTCTTCATCCTCGACGACGTGACGGAGCGCGAGCAGATCATCGAGTGCTTCAGCCGCTACGTCTCGCGCGACGTGGTGGACCGCATCCTCCGGCAGCGCGCCCCGCTCCGCCCCGACGGCCAGACGTGCCGCGCCGTCCTCCTCTCGGTCAACATCCGTGGCTTTCGCAGCCTCATCAAGGAGCTCCCGCCGACCGGGGTCGTGGAGCTCCTCACGGACTACATCCGCACGGTGGGAGACGCCGTCTTCCACCACGGAGGGATCATCGACGTCGTCGTGGGCGACGGAGCGCTGGTCTACTTCGTCCCGCGGGGCGACACCTGCCTGCCCGCCGTGCGCGCCGCGATCGAGCTCCACCGTCGGCTGGACGCCGTGAGTCGCGAACGGCAGCGCACCGGGCGACCCACCTTCGAGGCCGGCATCGGACTCCACGTGGGCGAGGTGCTGGTCCTCAACGTGGGCGGCGAGCGGCGGATGGTCCACACGGTCGTCGGCGAAGCCGCGCAGGTGGCCCAGGCGCTCCAGGAGGTGGCCTCCGGCGGCGAGATCCTCCTGAGCGCGGAGCTGGCCAAGGGGCTCGGGGAGGGGCTGACCACCGAGCCCGGGCCGGTGGTCGCGGTGAAGGGGCAGGCCTCGCCGATCGAGGCGCTGCGGCTGGTCTACGAGCTCGAGCCGTTCGACGAGTCGCTGGCCCTGGCCTGAGCCGGGCCAGCCTGCCTAGCGGTCCTCCGCCTCTTCCTTCATCCGCTTCTTCGCCTCTTCGATCACCTTCTCGGCGAGCGCCGCGGGCATGGCCGTGTAGGCCTCGAACTCGAGCGAGTAGTTGGCTCGCCCCGAGGAGAGAGAGCGCAGGGTCGTGGCGTAACCGAACATCTCCGCGAGCGGCGCCTTGCCGGACACCTTCTGCGACCCCTTGCGGTAGCGGCGCATGGAGGTCACCTTCCCGCGCCGCCGACTCAGGTCCCCGATGATGTCCCCCAGGTAGTCGTCGGGGCTCGCGATCTCGAGCTTCATCGTCGGCTCGAGCATCTGCGGCCCGGCCTTGAGGAAGGCCTGCTTGAAGGCCTTCGAGGCACAGATCTTGAACGCCATCTCGGAGGAGTCCACCGCGTGGAACGATCCGTCCTCGAGCACCACCCTCACGTCGACGCCGGGGTAGCCCGCGATCACTCCCCGCTCGAGCGCCTCCTCGCACCCCTCCTCGATCGCCGGGATGTATTCCCTCGGCACCCGCCCTCCCACGACCGCCGATTTGAACTCGAAGCCCCCCCCCGGATTGGGCTCGAGCCGCAGCACGACGTGCGCGAACTGCCCCTTACCGCCCGTCTGCTTGACGTGACGGTAGTTGACCTCCGCCGCCGAGGTGATCGTCTCGCGGAACGCCACGCGCGGCGCCGCCGTGACGACCTCGACGCCGTAGTCCGTCTTCATGCGGTCCACGATCACCTCGAGGTGCAGCTCCCCCATCCCCGAGATGATCGTCTCTCCCGTCTCCTCGTCCCCCTTGAGCGAGAAGGACGGGTCCTCGAGGCGAATCTTCGCCAGCGCCTTCCCCATCGCCTCCTCGCTCTTCGAGTCCGCCGGGCGCACGGCCATGCTGATCACCGCCGCGGGCACGTGGATCTTCTCCAGCAGCAGCGGCTTGTCCGGGTCGCAGAGCGTGTCGCCGGTCGTGGTCATCTTGAGCCCGACGAGCGCGACGATGTCCCCCGGCCCCGCCTGCTCGACCTCCTCCCGCTCCTTGGCGCGGATGCGCAGGATCCGGCCCACGCGCTCCTTCTTGTCCTTCGTCGCGTTCAGCACCGTCTGCCCCGGCGAGAGCGTCCCCGAGTAGATCCGCGTGAAGGTCTGCTGCCCCACGTACGGGTCGTGGATGATCTTGAACGAGAGCGCGCTGAAGGGCTCCGAGGGGCTCGGCGTCCGGCTGTGCGTCTTCTCCGCGTCGCTGACATCCTCTCCTACCACCGCGCCGTGGTCGATCGGCGAGGGGAGGAGCTTGCCCACCGCGTCGAGCAAGAAGATCACGCCCCGGTTCTTGTACGCCGCACCGCACAGGACCGGCGTATAGAGCGATCGGATCACGCCGCGCCGCGCCGCGCGCCAGATCGTCTCCGCATCGATCTCGTGCCCTTCCACGAACTGCTCGAGCATCTGCTCGTCGAACTCCGCCAGCCGCTCGATCATGTGCCCGCGCATCGTCTGCGCCTCGGCGAGGTACTTCTCCGGAATCGGCGCGAACGCTACCGAGGCCTGCTGCCGCGCCTTGTCCACGTCGGTGACGAGCTCCGCCTGCATGTCGATCAGATTGATCACGCCCTCGAACTCCGCCCCGGAGCCCATGGGCATCTGCAGCGGAACGGGACGCGCATCGAGCTGCTCGTCCATCGAATGGAGGCAGTGCGCGAAATCGGCGCCCTCGCGGTCCATCTTGTTCACGAAGGCCAGCCGCGGCACACGGTACCGGTCCGCCTGGTTCCACACCGTCTCGGACTGCGGCTCCACGCCGTCGACCCCGGAAAAGACCGCCACGAGACCGTCGGTGACCCGCAACGACCGCTCCACCTCGACGGTGAAATCGACGTGTCCGGGAGTGTCGATGATGTTGATCCGGTAGTCCTTCCACCGGCAGGAGATGGCCGCAGAGGCGATGGTGATCCCTCGCTCCTGCTCCTGCTTCATGAAGTCCATCGTCGCCGCCCCGTCGTGAACCTCGCCGAGCTTCCGGGTCACGCCGGTGAAGAACAGCACCCGCTCGGTGACCGTCGTCTTGCCGGCGTCGATGTGGGCCGCGATGCCGATGTTCCGTACCTGATGGATGAGGGACATGCGAATTTCCTTCTCTGGCGCTCGACACGCGCCGAAGTCACGTCTTTGGCTCGTCGATGGACAGTGCGTGGGTGAGTCCGAGGCTCCCACGGCGCCCCCCAAAGCGGGGGGCCCCGCGCCTCATGCACTGCGGGTCACGTCGTTGGCTGGGGCCCTACTTGATCTTCGCTTCCTTGAACCAGACGTGCTTCCGCACGATCGGGTCGTATTTCTTGAAGCGCAGCTTGTCCGGCGTCGTGCGCTTGTTCTTCGTCGTCGTGTACATGTAGCCCGTGTCGGCCTCCGAGACGAGCTTGATCTTCTCACGAACCTTGCCTGCCATGACGCGCTCCCTTCAAACCTTCTCTGTCAATCGTCCAGACTGGACGACACTGCCATCGCACCGCCGGCCATCGCGTGCATCGCCGGCGTCAGGGGGAGATCGTCCGCCTCCGCGACGTCGATCTCCACGTGCAGCCGCTTGTACGCCCCCAGCCCCGTTCCGGCCGGGATCAGGCGGCCCATGATCACGTTCTCCTTCAGGCCCCTGAGGTGGTCCGTCTTGCCACAGATCGCCGCCTCTGTCAGCACCTTCGTGGTCTCCTGGAACGAGGAAGCGCTGATGAAGCTATCCGTGGAGAGAGATGCCTTCGTGATGCCGAGGAGGAGCGGCTCGCCCTTCGCCGCGGTCCCGTTCTCGGCCACCACGCGCCGGTTCTCCTCCTCGAAGACAAACTTCTCGACCTGCTCGTCCACGAGGAAGTTCGTGTCCCCGACGTCGGTGACCCGGATGCGGCGCAGCATCTGCCGCACGATGACCTCGATGTGCTTGTCGTTGATCTTCACGCCCTGCAGTCGGTAGACCTCCTGCACCTCGTCCACCAGGTACTTCGCCAGCTCCTTCTCGCCGCGCACCCGCAGGATGTCGTGCGGATTCGCCGCTCCGTCCATCAGCGCCTCCCCCGCGCGCACCCGGTCGCCCTCGCGCACCGCGAGGTGCTTGCCCTTGCTGATGAGGTACTCCGAGACCTCGCCGATCTCCGGCGTGATCAAGAGCTTCCGCTTCCCCTTGGTGTCCTTGCCGAAGGAAACCACGCCGTCGATCTCGCTGATCACGGCGTGCTCCTTCGGCTTGCGGGCCTCGAAGAGCTCGGCCACGCGCGGGAGGCCGCCCGTGATGTCCTTGGTCTTCGTCGTCTCGCGCGAGATCTTCGCGATCACGTCGCCGGCGACGACTTCGTCCTGTTCGCCGACGTAGATGTTCGCCCCCATGGGCAGGTAGTACCGCGCAGCCGCCGTGCTATCCGGCAGGTGCTTCGCCGTGCCTTCGTCGTCCACGATGACGATCGCGGGCCGGACCTCCGCGTCCTTGCTCTCGATGATCGCCTTTCGCGAGAGGCCGGTGACCTCGTCGAGCGCCTCCTGCATCGTGACGCCGTCGATCACGTCCGCGTACTGGATCTTGCCCCCCACCTCCGTGACGATCGGCATGGTGAAGGGGTCCCACTCGGCGAGCACCGTACCGGGCGTCACGCGGCCGCCGTCCTTCACGCGCACGTGCGCGCCGTAGACCAGGCCGTACCGCTCGCGCTCGCGACCGGAGTCGTCCTGCACGACGATCTCGCCGTGCCGGTTCATGACCACCAGCACGTCTTTGTTGCCGCTCTTGTACGCCACGGTGTTGCAGTTCTCGAGGTGCACCGTGCCCTCGGTCCGGCACTCGAGCGTCGACTCCTCGTGGCGAATCTGCCCGACGCCGCCGATGTGGAACGTACGCATCGTGAGCTGCGTTCCCGGCTCGCCGATCGACTGCGCCGCGATGATCCCCACGGCCTCGCCGATGTTCACCTTGTGTCCGCGCGCCAGGTCGCGGCCGTAGCACTCGACGCATACACCGCGCCGGCTCTGGCAGGTGAGCACCGACCGGATCTTGACCCGGTCGATACCCGCGTCCTCGATCTCCCGAACCTTGTCCTCGTCGATCTCGTCGTTGGCCCGCACCACCACCGTGCCGTTGAGCGGGTCGAGGATGTCCTCGAGCGCCACGCGGCCGAGGATGCGGTCGCCGAGCCGCTCGATGATCTCGCCGCCCTCGACGAGGGCCGTCATCTCGATCCCATCGAGCGTGCCGCAGTCGAATTCACCGATGATCGAATCCTGAGCCACGTCCACCAGTCGACGCGTCAGATACCCCGAGTTGGCCGTCTTGAGCGCCGTATCGGCCAGACCCTTACGGGCACCATGCGTCGAGATGAAGTACTGCAGCACCGACAGCCCTTCGCGGAAGTTCGTCGTGATCGGCGTCTCGATGATCTCGCCCGACGGCTTCGCCATCAGGCCGCGCATGCCGGCGAGCTGCCGGATCTGCTGCGCCGAGCCGCGCGCGCCGGAATCTGCCATGATGTAGATCGGGTTGAAGCTGGGCATGCTCTTCTTCGTGCCCGCGTACTCGTCGTGGACGTCCTCGATCCCGATCTCGCCCATCATCTCCTGCGCGATCTGTTCCGAGACCTGGGCCCAGATGTCGACCACCTTGTTGTACCGCTCACCGTCGGTGATGAGACCCTCGGTGTACTGCTCCTCGATCTCCCGCACCTCCTCGGTGGCCTTGTTGAGCAGCTCCACCTTCTTCGCGGGGATGATCATGTCGTCGATGCAGATCGACACACCCGCCATCGTGGCGTGCGTGTACCCGAGCGTGCGCAGCCGATCGGCCAAGAGCACCGTCTTCTTCTCGCCGCAGATGCGGACGCACGAGTCGATGAGCTCGGTCAGCTGCTTCTTCCCCATCACCCGGTTCACGATGCGGAAAGAGAGCTCCCGCGGAACCACCTCGAAGAGGAGGACGCGACCGACGGTGGTCTTCTCGAGCTTGCCGCCGATGCGAACCTTGATCGCGGCCTGCAGATCGACCTCGCTGTGGTCGTAGGCCATCCGCACCTCCTCGGGGGAGGCGTAGACCCCTTGGAGCGCGGTGCCGTCCTTCATGCTCAGCTCGCCGCTCTCGCGCAGCCCACCCTTGGCGTAGGCGCGCTCGCGGGTCATGTAGTAGAGCCCGAGCACGATGTCCTGCGATGGCAGGATGATCGGCTTGCCGTGCGCGGGGCTGAGGATGTTGTTGGTCGACATCATCAGGACCCGCGCTTCCATCTGCGCTTCGAGGGAGAGCGGGACGTGCACGGCCATCTGGTCGCCGTCGAAGTCCGCGTTGAACGCGGCGCAGACGAGCGGGTGGAGCTGGATCGCCTTGCCTTCGATCAGCACCGGCTCGAAGGCCTGGATGCCGAGACGGTGCAGCGTCGGAGCGCGGTTGAGGAGGATCGGGTGCTCCTTGATCACCTCTTCCAGGATGTCCCAGACCTCGGGCTTCTCCTTCTCGACGAGCTTCTTGGCGGACTTGATCGTCGTGACGAGCCCGCGCTCCTCCAGCTTGTTGTAGATGAAGGGCTTGAACAGCTCGAGGGCCATCTTCTTCGGCAGCCCGCACTGGTGCAGCCGCAGCTCGGGACCCACCACGATGACCGACCGACCCGAGTAGTCGACGCGCTTGCCGAGCAGGTTCTGACGGAAACGCCCCTGCTTCCCCTTGAGCATGTCGGAGAGCGACTTGAGCGGGCGCTTGTTCGGACCGGTGATCGTCTTCCCTCGGCGACCGTTGTCGAAGAGGGCGTCCACCGCCTCCTGAAGCATGCGCTTCTCGTTGCGGATGATGATCTCCGGCGCGTTGAGCTCCTGGAGGCGCTTGAGCCGGTTGTTGCGGTTGATCACACGCCGGTAGAGGTCGTTGAGGTCCGACGTGGCGAACCGACCGCCGTCGAGCGGAACGAGCGGGCGCAGGTCGGGCGGGATCACCGGCACGACCTCCAGCATCATCCATTCGGGACGGTTCCCGGAGTCGCGGAAGGCCTCCACGACCTTCAGGCGCTTGGAGATCTTCTTGCGCTTCGCCTCGGAGGAGGTCTCCTTCATGTCGCTGCGGAGCTGCTGCGAGAGCTCGACGATCGGAATCTCGCGCAGGAGGTCACGGACTGCCTCGGCGCCCATCGCGGCGGTGAAGGCGTCGTCCCCCAGCTCGTCGAGCGACGCCTGGTAGCGCTCCTCGGACAGGAGCTCACCCTTGGCCAGGCCGCTGTTCTTCGGATCGATGACGATGTAGGACTCGCAGTAGAGGACCTTCTCCAGGTCCTTGAGCGTGATGTCCAGCATGTTCCCGATGCGGGACGGCAGGCTCTTCAGAAACCAGATATGCGCCACCGGCGTGGCCAGACTGATGTGGCCGAGCCGCTCGCGGCGAACCTTCGACTGGATGACCTCGACGCCGCACTTCTCGCAGACCACGCCGCGGTGCTTCATGCGCTTGTACTTGCCGCAGTTGCACTCGTAGTCCTTGACCGGTCCGAAGATCTTCGCGCAGAAGAGGCCATCGCGCTCCGGCTTGAAGGTCCGGTAGTTGATGGTCTCAGGCTTCTTCACCTCCCCGTGCGACCATTCGCGGATCTTGTCCGGGCTCGCCAGAGAGATCCGAATCGCCGAAAAGCTCAGCGGGTCCTTGGGCTTCTCGAAGAAGTTGAAGATGTCCTTCACGACGGCTCCTATGGGTGTGGCCCGCTCACGCGGACCCGTCATCTCATCGTCGAAAACGGTCCTCGGGGGTCAACCGACTCCTACAGCCCGGGCAACCCCCCGCGCGAAACGCCGCTCATCGCCGGCACCACCGAGGGCTCGGCCGTAGGCTCGCGCACCGCTCCACCCTCCTCGATGAGCTCCACGTTCAGGCACAGGCTCTGGAGCTCCTTGAGCAGCACGTTGAAGGACTCCGGCAGGCCGGACTCCAGCACGTGCTCGCCCTTCACGATGCTCTCGTACATGCGCGTGCGCCCCACCACGTCGTCGCTCTTGACCGTGAGGAACTCCTGCAGCCCGTACGCCGCGCCGTAGGCCTCCATCGCCCACACCTCCATCTCGCCGAGCCGCTGACCGCCGAACTGCGCCTTTCCGCCGAGCGGCTGCTGCGTCACGAGCGAGTAGGGCCCGATCGACCGGGCGTGGATCTTGTCGTCGACCAGGTGGTGCAGCTTCAGCATGTACATCACGCCGACGGTGACGTCCTGGTCGAAGGGCTCTCCACTGCGCCCGTCGAAGAGCACCGCCTGACCCGAGCGAGGCAGTCCCGACATCGCGAGGGCGTCCTTGATGTCGATCTCGCGCGCGCCGTCGAAGACCGGGCTCGCGATGAACACGCCGCGCCGCACCTTCGACGCGAAGTGCCCCACGTCCTCGTCGTCGAGCGAGTCGAGGAACTGGTGCGCTTGCTCCGTCATGTAGACCTTCTTCAGCTTCCCGCGCAGGATCTCGGGGCTCCAGTGGGTCTCCAGGTAGCGGTTGATCTGCTGTCCGAGCTCGCGTGCCGCCCACCCGAGGTGCGTCTCGAGGATCTGCCCGACGTTCATGCGCGACGGCACGCCGAGCGGGTTGAGCACCAGGTCGATGGGCGTCCCGTCCTCGAGGTACGGCATGTCCTCCTCGGGGAGGATGCGGCTGATCACGCCCTTGTTCCCGTGACGGCCGGCCATCTTGTCGCCGACCGACAGCTTGCGCTTGATGGCCACGTACACCTTGACCATCTTGATCACGCCCGGCGGAAGCTCGTCGCCCTTCGTGAGCTTGCCAATCTTCTCGTCATAGAGCTCCCGGATGACGCGAACGTCGTCCTCGAGCCGGCTCGAGAGCTGCTCGAGATCGTCCTCGACCTTGCCGCCCCCCTCGACCACCTGGATCGAGGCCCAGTACTTGCGCGGCACCTCCATCATCGACGGCGCGTCGATCTTGACGCCCTTCTGCAGCAGGACCTTCCCGCGGTCGTCGACCAGGCGAGCGCCCGTGGTCTTCCCGGCCAGCAGACCGGACATCTTGTCGTAGTAGGACTCGCTGATGATCTTCTCTTCGTCCCGCTGATCCGCCAGGAGCTTCTCCTTCTCCTGGTCGAGGATGTCGCGAGAGCGCTCGTCCATCTCGGTCCCCTTGCGGGCGAAGACGCGCGCGTTGATCACGATCCCCTGCACGCCCGGCGGCACCCTGAGCGAGCTGTCGCGCACGTCGCCGGCCTTCTCGCCGAAGATCGCGCGCAGCAGCTTCTCCTCGGGGGAGAGCTGCGTCTCACCCTTCGGGGTGATCTTCCCCACCAGGATGTCGCCCGGCTTCACCTCGGCGCCGATGCGTACGATCCCGCTCTCGTCCAGATCGGCCAGCGCCTCTTCGCCGACGTTCGGGATGTCGCGGGTGATCTCTTCCTTACCGAGCTTCGTGTCGCGCGCGACGCACTCGAACTCCTCGATGTGCACGGACGTGAAGACGTCCTCGCGTACGAGCCGCTCGCTGACCAGAATCGAGTCCTCGAAGTTGTACCCACCCCAGGGCATGAAGGCCACGAGGGCATTCTGCCCGAGGGCCAGCTCGCCGCACTCCGTCGCCGCGCCGTCCGCGATGACGTCGTTCCGTCGCACCACATCGCCCTTCTGGACGATGGGCTTCTGGTTCATGCAGGTGTTCTGGTTGCTGCGCTGGAACTTGATCAGGTTGTAGATGTCGGGCTTCGCGGAGAGCGTGTCCGAGTCGTCGGTCTCGAGCGGCTTGACCACGATGCGCGACGCATCGACGGACACGACCGTCCCGTCGCGCCGAGCGACGCAGGTGACGCCCGAGTCGCGCGCCACGATCCCCTCGATCCCCGTCCCGACCAGCGGGCTCCGCGTGTTGATCAGCGGCACCGCCTGCCGCTGCATGTTCGAACCCATGAGGGCGCGATTCGCGTCGTCGTTCTCGAGGAACGGGATGAGCGAGGCCGCCACGGACACGAGCTGGTTCGGCGAGACGTCCATCAGCGAGACGTCCTCCGGTCGCGCCATGACGAAGTCGCCGTTGAAGCGCGCCGAGACCACGTCCCCCTGGTACTTGCCGTGCTTGTCGAGGTCGGCGTTGGCCTGCGCGATGTAGTGCCCCTCCTCCTCGAGGGCCGAGAAGAACCGGACCTCCTCGAGAACGTGCCCTTCCTTCACCGTGCGGTACGGGGTCTCGATGAAGCCGTACTCGTTGACCCGCGCGTAGGTCGAGAGCGACGCGATGAGACCGATGTTCGGACCTTCCGGCGTCTCGATGGGGCACACGCGACCGTAGTGCGTGGCGTGCACGTCGCGCACCTCGAAGCCCGCTCGCTCGCGCGTGAGTCCGCCTGGCCCGAGCGCGGAGAGGCGCCGCTTGTGCGTGACCTCGGAGAGCGGATTCGTCTGGTCCATGAACTGCGAGAGCTGGCTCGACCCGAAGTACTCCTTGACCACCGCGCTGACCGGCTTCGCGTTGATCAGGTCGTGCGGCATCAGGTACTCGATCTCCTGCGACATGCTCATGCGCTCTTTGATGGCGCGTTCCATGCGCACGAGACCGATCCGGTACTGATTCTCCATCAGCTCGCCGACGGCCCGCACCCGCCGGTTACCGAGATGGTCGATGTCGTCGATGCTTCCGCGGCCGTTCTTGAGCTCGATGAGGTATCGAACGGTCTCGATGATGTCGCGCTTGGTGAGCACGCAGTTGTCGAGCGGCTCGTCGGACTTGAACTTGTAGTTCAACTTCAGCCGGCCGACCTTGGAGAGGTCGTAGCGCTCGGCGTTGAAGAACAGGTTCTGGAAGAGCGTGCGCGCCGTGTCGAGGGTGGGTGGATCCGCCGGCCGCAAGCGCCGGTAGATCTCCATGATCGCCTCGTCGGGCGTGTTGAGCTTGTCGGCGAGCAGCGTGTCCCGGAGGTAGCTGCCGACGTTCAGGTTGTCGATGAAGAGGATCTTGAACTCGCCGATGCCGTGGTCGCGCAGGCGGTCGAGGAGCTCCTCGCTCACCTCCTCGTTGCACTGCAGGAGCACCTCGCCGGTCTCGCCGTCGATGACGTCGTGCGCGGCGACCTTGCCCACGAGCTCCTCGATCGCCATCGGCAACCGCTCGAGCCCCGACTCCTGCAGCTTGCGGATCGCCATCTTGGTGAACTTGCGGTTCTTCCGCACGATCACCTCGCGCGTCTCCGGGTGCCGGATGTCGCGCGTGGCCCGCTGGCCGGGGAGGATGTCGTACTCGATGCTCTTCGCGTACTTCTTGCCGGCCTCGAGGAAGATCGTCTCCGTGCTGTAGTACTCGTTCAGCAGGTCTTCCGTCGAGTTGCCGAGCGCGCGCAGGAGCACCGTGGCGTGGAGCTTCCGCCGGCGGTCGATGCGCACGTAGAGCAGGTCCTTCGGGTCGAACTCGAAGTCGAGCCAGCTACCGCGGTACGGGATGACCCGCGCGCTGTAGAGCAGCTTGCCCGTGGCGTGGGTACGCCCCTTGTCGTGGTCGAAGAAGACGCCCGGGCTGCGGTGGAGCTGGCTGACGACGACGCGCTCGGTCCCGTTGATGATGAACGTACCGTTCTCCGTCATCAGCGGGATCTCGCCGAAGTAGACCTCCTGCTCCTTCACGTCGCGAACGGACTGCTCCCCGGTCTCCTCGTTCACGTCCCGCAGGACGAGCTGGATCGTGACCTTGATCGGCGCGGCGTACGTCATGCCGCGCTGACGGCACTCGTCCACGTCGTACTTCGGCTTCTCGAGGTTGTAACTGACGAAGTCGAGCGACGCCGTCTCCGAGAAGTCGCGGATCGGGAAGACGCTCTTGAAGACGCCCTGCAGCCCGATGTCCTCGCGCTTGCTCGCGGGTACGTCCTTCTGCAGGAACTTCTCGTAGGAGCGCTTCTGGATGTCGATCAGGTTCGGGATGTCGATGATCTTGTGGATCCGCCCGTAGTGCTTGCGAACTCGAAAGTTGTTCTGGATCACGCGTCCCATCGACTCTCCTCGGCGGGCCATCACGGCCCACACTATCTCGGCTGGAGCTTCGAGTCCCAAGACGGGCGCGGCACCTGAAGGTGCCGGCCGCTCGGGGCGCCTGCTCAACGCGGGCTACCGCAGCTCAAAACACACCGACGCCCCGGCTTCCCAGGTCACGACCGGGAAACCGGAGCGGCGCGAACACTGCGCGTGCGGCACTACGCTGCACGCTAGGCCGGCTTGATATCCACCGTGGCGCCGGCCTCCTTGAGCTTGGCCGCGATCTGCTCGGCGTCGGCCTTGGCCACGCCTTCCTTCACCGGCTTCGGCACTGCCTCGACGAGCTCCTTGGCCTCCTTGAGACCGAGGTTCGTCACTTCGCGCAGCGCCTTGATCACGCCGATCTTGTTCGCGCCGAAGCCCGTCATGATGACGTTGAACTCGGTCGGCTCGGGGGCCGCCTCGGCAGCCGCGCCGGCCCCTGGGCCCGCCGCAAAGCCGACCGCCACGGGCGCCGCTTTCACGCCCCACTTGTCCTCGAGCTCCTTGGTCAGGGCCGCAATGTCCATGACCGAGAGGCTGCTCAGAAAGTCGATGACCTGTTCCTTCGTGATCTCAGGCATTACCCTTCTCCTATCGATGCGGCAGCATGGCTCTCGCCTTGCCAGGCCTCCTACAAGCACGCCGGGACGACGTGTCGTAGTCCTATGACTCTCCCGTCAGGCTGCGCTCGCGCGCCCCCAGCAGGTACATGAAGTTCGTCGGACCCGCGGCGAGCAGCCGAACCATTTCGGTGGCGGGTGCCAGGAAGAGCATCAGGAGCTCCGCTCGGAGCTCGTCCTTGCCCTTCATCTGGGCCAGGCTCTTGACCCCCTGGACGTCCAGAATCTTTCCGTCGACGAAGCCCCCCTTGACCTTGAGCTTCTCGATCGCGTCGGCGGCCTTGTCGAGCACCTTGGCCGGCGCCGACGGATCGGCATCCGACCAAGCGATCGCCGTCGGGCCCTTGAAGAGCCCCTTCAGCGGCTCCATGCCGGTCCCGGCGATGGCGCGCTTGACCATCGTGTTCTTGATGACGCGATACTGACAGCCTGCCCGCCGCAGGTCTCTCCGCAGCCCGTTCGTCTGCTCGACGGTGAGACCCCGGAAGTCCGCCAGCACCAGGCTCTGGGCCCTGGCCAGCGTCGCCTTCAGCTCGTCTACGGTATCGATCTTTTCTTGAAGGTTCATGGCGCGCTCCTACGTCGCCTTCGTTACGAGCGCGACGACTTCCGCCGCGTCGAGCCGAACCGACGGTCCCATCGTGCTCGACAAGGCCACGCTCCGCACATAGGTCCCCTTGGCCGAGCCCGGCTTGAGCTTCACCAAGAGCTCCATGATGGCGAGCACGTTCTCCTTGAGCTTCTCGGCCCCGAAGCTGATGCGTCCCACGGGCGCGTGGACGATGCCCGCCTTCTCCACGCGGAACTCCACGCGTCCACCCTTCAACTCGCGCACGACGCGGCCCACGTCGAGGGTCACGGTGCCCACTTTCGGGTTCGGCATCAGGCCGCGCGTACCGAGCACGCGTCCGAGCCGTCCGACGAGGCCCATCATGTCCGGCGTGGCCACCGTCGCGTCGAAGTCGAGGAAACCGCCCTGGACCTTCTCCACGAGGTCCTCGGCTCCGACGACGTCGGCTCCGGCCGCCTCGGCCTCCTTCGCCTTTTCGCCCTTGGCGAAGACGGCCACGCGGATGCTCTTGCCCGTACCGTGCGGCATGACCACCGCGCCGCGAACCATCTGATCGGCGTACTTCGGATTCACGCCCAGGCGCACGGCGATGTCGACCGACTCGTCGAACTTCGCGATGCGCGTCTTGGGGAGAATCTGACAGGCCTCCTCGAGCGTGTGCTTCTTCTGCCGGTCGATGAGCTTCGAAGCCTCGCGATACTTCTTTCCACGTTGTGGCATCGGCTCCCCCTAGTCCACCACGTCGAGGCCCATGGAGCGGGCCGCGCCGGCGATGGTTCGCATCGCCTGGTCGACGTTCTCGGTGTTGAGGTCGGGCAGCTTGGTCTCCGCGATCTCTCGGACCTGCTTCCAGGTGACCTTGCCAACCTTGCTCTTGTTCGGCTCTCCCGAACCCTTCTCGATCCCCGCCGCCTTCTTCAGCAGCACGGCCGCCGGAGGCGTCTTGGTGATGAAGGAGAAGGATCGGTCAGCATAGATGGTGATGACCACCGGAGTGATCGTCCCCTTCATCTGCTGCGTCTTCGCGTTGAAGGCCTTGCAGAACTCCATGATGTTCACCCCGTGCTGACCGAGTGCCGGTCCCACAGGGGGTGAGGGGTTCGCCAGGCCTCCCGGGATCTGGAGCTTCACCAGACCGGTGACTTTTTTCATCGTACGCTCCTGTGCGGTTCAAGCGGCGGGGCCGTAGTCCCCATTGCCTCCCGCGGGAAACATCTACTCGGCGTCGCTACGCCTTCTCTACCTGTGCAAAGTCGAGTTCGACGGGCGTCGCGCGGCCGAAGATGCTGACGAGGACCCGCACCTTCTGCTTCTCGTGCCGGACCTCCTCGACGATGCCCGTGAAGTTCGAGAACGGCCCATCCACCACGCGGATGTTCTCGCCCTCCTCGAAAACGATCCGAGGCTTGGGCTTGATCGCCCCCTCGGTCATCTGCTTGTTGATGCCGGCGATCTCCTCGTCCCGCACCGGCACGGGCTTCGTGCCCCCGAGGAAGCCGGTGATCTTCGGCGTGTTCTTGACGAGGGTGAAGGTCTCGTCGGAGAGCTCCATCTGGACGAACATGTACCCCGGGTAGAACTTCCTCGTTGTCGTGCGCTTCTGCCCCTTGACCAGCTCGACCACCGACTCCGTGGGGATGAGGATCTCTCCGAACCTCTCCTGCAGGTTGTGCGAGCGGATCCGGTCCTGCAGCGTCAGACGCGCCTTGTTCTCATGGCCCGAGTAGGTGTGGACCGCGTACCATTTCATGGCCATCGAAATCATCCTATCGGCAGAGAACAGCCCCGCCTCAGTCACGGTCCGCGACACCGGCGGCTGCTCTAGCTATAGACGATCCCCGTCGCCCAGGACCAAAACAGATCGAAGAGGCCCAGGATCAACGAGAAGACGATCACGGTCACGATCACGACCAAGGTCGCCGCCGATGTTTCCTTGCGCGTCGGCCAGGTCACCTTGGCCAGCTCGAGGATGATCTCCGAGGCTCGGGTGAACCACACCTGGTTGCGCCAGGCCATGAAGGACACCACGCCTGCGACCAGCAGGGCCGGCGGCACCAGGTAGAGGTCCTTCGGCTTGGCGAAATAGCCCCAGACCCAATCTGTGGTGCGAACCAGCAGAAAGGCCAGGACCAGAAACAGGCCGACGAATGTCAGATGGACCCACTTATTGTTGCCCATGGCGTCGCGCTCACTTCTCGGCAGGGCAGGAGGGACTCGAACCCCCATCATGCGGTTTTGGAGACCGCCGCTCTACCATTGGAGCTACTGCCCTATGCACGAACCGCCCATGACGGCCTCGGCTCGGCACTCTCGACTCCTACTCGATGATCTCCGTCACCACGCCGGCGCCGACAGTGCGGCCGCCTTCGCGGATGGCGAAGTGAAGACCCTTCTCGGCGGCGATCGGGGTGATGAGGTTGACGACCAGATTCACGTTGTCGC